>CALKAN010000046.1 GCA_937983035.1 uncultured Paenibacillaceae bacterium
GAAGTTTTGTTGGAGCATGAGCGGCGAGCTTTGCGTGAAGGGGCGGATCCGTACTGGGTGGAACAAATGAAAGGCGGCATGACCGCGGTTATTGGAAAATGGCAAAGCAAGCAACCGGGCCCGGTCATTGCGTTTCGCTTTGACATCGATTCGAATGATTTGTCGGAAAGCAGCGATATGGATCATTTGCCGGCCAATCTTGGCTTTCGCTCGCGGCATCCGGGGATGATGCATGCTTGCGGACATGACGGTCATGCTGCGATCGGTTTGGGAGTCGCTCGTGCATTGTCTCGCGCCAGAGATGAATTAAAAGGAGAAATCCGCTTCATATTTCAACCGGCGGAGGAAGGGTGCCGCGGCGCCAAATCGATTGTAGATGCCGGCTGGCTGGATGGCGTCGATTACTTTTTCGGCGCTCATATTGGGCTTGGCAGCCGGACATTAGGAGAGGTTGTCGCCTCGACTTATGGATACTTGGCGACGACGAAGTTGAACGTTGTGTTTCGGGGAAAAGCGGCGCATGCCGGCGAACAGCCGGAAGCAGGAAGAAATGCATTGTTGGCTGCAGCATCGGCTGCCCTTCATTTGCATGCCATCCCTCGCCACAGCCAAGGGGTGACTCAACTGAATGCAGGCAAGCTCGCAGCCGGCACAGGAAGAAACGTCGGGCCGGATATCGCCCGCATGGAGCTGGAAACGCGCGGGGAAACCTCGGAACTGGATGACTATATGGTGAAAGAAGCGATGCGCAGAATTCAACATGCGGCGCTCATGCACGGTGTCGAAGCTGAAGTTGAAATCGCAGGCAAAGGTCCGGGCGGCATTCCAAAATCAGAGGCTGGGCTTGCGCTGGTGCATGAAGCGGCCAAATATGTGTCCGGCATTCAACGAGTCGTCGATCACCGGAAAATGCACGTTTCGGAAGATGTCGTGTTCATGCTGAACCGGGTGAGGGAGCAGGGAGGAACGGCACAATATATGCTGCTTGGATCTGAATTGGCCGCAGGCCATCATCAAACGACGTTTGATTTTAATGAATTAGTGCTTCCGCTCGGAGTGCAGCTTTTTACGCAGATCGCAAAGCTGTGTTCTCGCGATTGGGAGTCTAAAGAAAACGAGTGATAAATGGCAACCTGTGATTTTTGTCATATCAATACCGAACAAGGAGAGATGCATATGAAATGCGGAATGCACGAAGTAGTGATTACCCCGACGCTCGGAAGTTTTATGCCCGGATATTTTGGTAACCGCAAATCAACCGGCGTCAAAGATGAGCTCTATGCCAAAGCGTTAGTCATCGAATCCAACGATGAACTATTATGCTTGATTTCCGTGGATGCTCTATTTATACCTGCAAAAGAGGCAGAAGCCGCAAGAAAGCGCCTTTCCAAACAATGGGGAATTCATGAAAAGCAAATTATGATTTCCGCCACGCATTCGCATACCGGTCCGCCAGTGCGCAAAGGCGATGATGGGAGTCCGAATGAACCGTATCTTTCGTTTCTCGTGGATAAAATGTGCGACGCAGCGATGATGGCATATCAGAAGCGCCGCCCGGCGAAACTAGGCATCGGTTCAGGAGAAGAAAAGGACATTTCTTTCAACCGGCGTTATGTGATGAAAGACGGTTCGGTTCGCACCAATCCCGGGTTTGCGAATCAGGATCAGATCGTGCGGCCGGCTGGGCCGATTGATCCGGAAGTGACCGTGATGCGAATCGATGATATAGACGGCGAGCCGATCGGCGTGGTCGTGAATTTTGCTTGTCATACGGATACGGTAGGCGGCACCGAATACAGCGGAGATTACCCGGCGGAAATGAGCCGCGTGCTGAAACAAGTGCTGGGTCCGGATGTGGTTTGCTTGTTTCTATTAGGCGCATGCGGAAACATCAATCATCTTGATTTTATGCATGGAAAAGCAGAGCAAAGGCAGCGTCATGACGCGATGGGACGGATTTTGGCAGGGGAAGCATTGAAAGTGAGAGAGAAAATACATTGTATCGCTGAAGTGCCGATTCAACCCTCTCATTCTTTTTATTCGTTCGAATTACGCAGACCGAGCCAAGAGGAAGTTGAAGAAGCAAAACGCATATTGCAGGCAGAGGATGCAGGGAACGAACATTTTTTTGCGAAGCAAATGCTGCTAATTGATCAACTCACGGATCATGCAGCAACAGCTGAAATTCAGGCGATCCGCATCGGGGAATGGGCAATCGTTGGATTGCCGGGCGAAATCTTTGTTGAATTTGGCTTGGATTTGAAACAACATTCGCCATTTTCAAAAACGATGATCAACACGTTATGCAACGGCTCCATTTATGGCTATGTATGCACGAGAGAGGCTTATGCCCAAGGCGGATATGAACCGAGAATGAAGACGTTCAGCAGAATTCCCGAACATGCTGGCGAAAATTTTGTGCAGCATGCACTCGACTTGCTCAGATGCATGCGTTGAAGTAACGAGATCTCATTGGAATCAATCGTCTCGTGTTTCGTCTCTTAATCATGTGCCGGGATAATGCCGCAATCTATCATAAATAGAAGAAATGAATAGAAGATCCACTGACCAGACTCAACAGAAATCGCAATTTCTGGTAATATCATCTATTGGGAGGTGAAACGAATGGCAGAAATCAAAGTATCAGACAACGGTTCGTTAGTTGTCACAGGCGTGACTCTATTAGACGGAGAAGGAAATGAAATTAAAACGAAGGAAAAGTTTTACCTTTGCCGCTGCGGTCGTTCCAATCGGAAACCTTTTTGTGACGGTTCTCACAAACAAGGGTTCGAAAGCAAAGTGCGTGCAAATGCGGAATAATGTTACTATTGATCAAAGCAGGCGTTCCGTGCAATGACCATCAGCTAAGGAACGCCTTTCTTTCATGTTTCGTTGGATATTTTAAATGGAAGAGACAAGATGCCGGCAAGGAGGCGGTTTACGTGAATCGAAAAGCCGTGGTCGCAGGAGCAACTGGATTAGTTGGACAAGCGCTTGTTCGGAAATTGTTGGACGATCCAGCTTATGCCCAAGTTACGGTGCTCGCACGCCGGCCGGTCGGCATGCAGCATTCGAAGCTGATGGAGAAGGTCGTTTCATTTGATAAGCTGGAAAAGACGGATATCGATGTTGCAGGATCAGACGTTTTCAGCGTATTGGGCACGACAAGGAAAAAAAGCAAGAATGAGCAGGATTACCGTCGCGTTGAATATGACTATCCGCTTATTCTGGGCCGCATCGCTAAAAAACAAGGAGCGAATCAATTCATTGCCATTACGTCGATTGGCGCGGATCCGTCTTCACGATTTTTGTACCCAAGAGTTAAAGGGGAAATTGAAGAGGCGCTTCGTGCGCTCGGCTTGCCTGCTCTTCATATTTTCAGGCCTTCTTTGCTGCTTGGCAAACGAAACGAATTTCGGTTCTTTGAGTCGCTTGCCGCACATCTCAGCAAGATCGTTTCACCTTTGTTTTCACTGGCCTGGCGAAAATACAAACCTGTGCATGCCGACACGGTTGCAGAAGCGTTGATTCAAGCTGCGAAGAGCGGCCGCACAGGGGTGCATATTTATGAAAATGATCAGATTTGGCAAGGAAAACTTTTTTAATGGAAATCTCTCTATCATGGAATTCAACTAGAGCAGAATAGATGAAAATGACATCGCAGTTAAAATTGTTTTCTTATTATAATAGGAAAAAATAATATAAAGCAGCAAAAAAGCACCGTTCGGTGCTTTTTTGCATTCAGACTTATCGGGCTAAGATTTCTTGAACGGCAGCGTCAGCAGCTTCCTGTGCTTCCCTTAATGCAGTATTAATGTCTTTTTTGTTGATGGCCATTTCTTTCCGAATGGCTCGAATGTATTTTTGTACTTCTTTATCAGCAATATGCGGCGGCGTTGGAGAAGATGGATTTTTAAAAATGGCAGCCGTGTTTTTATCCGCTAATACAGGGTTGTTCGTGCCGAACATTTTTTCGATTTCAGGATCATCCAATACTGTAACGCGAGAATCTTTGCTCAGTTCCAAACTGTTTGACCAAATGTACAAAACGCCAGGCTATTTGCAAGGAAACAAATATGCTTACGGCCCTGCCGGATTTGTGAAAGATCATATCCAAGCGATGCAGCCGGATTGGGTGACAAAAATTATCAGCGATCTTCTGCAAGCCGAAGCGGACGGGAACGCCCCGAACTGGGACATGGTGACGAACCCGACTTTCGAAGACAAAGTTGGCGCTGGACGCCACGCATTGGCAGATATGCTGATTATAACGAAAACGAGCAAACATATGGATGCGTTTCTTCGATCGAGGCGATTTGGTTCTGTTCAGTGCTGCTCATCCCGCATCCTGACGCGATGAGTCCAATCAAAATGGACAACATGATCCATAGTCGTTTCTGCATTTTTATCCTCCTTAAAAATGAAGTCTGCTGGATTATAGGAAACGATTGTTAATAGACCATTGCGAATTTTGTAAATTTTGTATTAATTTTTTTTGCATATCATTGTGCTTTTTACACTGCATTGCCAAGTTTAGGCACTTATGTTATCTTTTTTTAAAAGGATATCATTTGCGAAAATGCCCATAATAAGTAATGTTTTATGCTGCTTCCGAATGTAAATTCATGCGTCGTCCGGCTCTCGTTTTGAACAGGGGGACATGAGAAAAAAAATCAACTATCAGCAAGTTTATGAACATTTCATGAACTAGTTTGACAAACATTTCATCTTGTGTAATAATGACAATATAATAATTATTCTAAATAAGAAAAAGGAGGCAGCGAAGTTCCCCAAACATACGTCAGGCGACAGCTCATTAAGTCGCAGGCAACAAACGTTGGCAGCATCATATTTGAATGATTTTCGCTAATAATAAAACAATTAAAATAAATTTATCATTTAGGAGGAATTGAACATGTCACTGGTTGGAAAACAAGTATTGCCGTTTAAAGCTCAAGCTTATCATGCAGGAACTGGAGAATTCATCGAGGTTACGGAAGAAAACTTCAAAGGAAAATGGAGCGTTGTTTGCTTCTATCCGGCTGACTTTACTTTCGTTTGCCCGACTGAGCTGGAAGACCTTCAAGAGCAGTATGAAACGCTGAAAGAGCTCGGAGCTGAAGTGTATTCTGTATCTACAGATACTCACTTTACGCATAAAGCATGGCATGACCATTCCGAAGCGATCAGCAAGATCAGATACATTATGATTGGGGACCCATCCCAAACGATTTCCCGCAACTTCGAAGTTTTGGATGAAGAGGCTGGTTTGGCTCAGCGCGGTACGTTCATCATTGATCCAGACGGCGTTATCCAAACGGTTGAAATTAACGCTGACGGCATCGGACGTGACGCAAGCATCGTCGTTAAGAAACTGAAAGCAGCGCAATACGTGCGCAACAATCCAGGGGAAGTTTGCCCTGCGAAGTGGGAGGAAGGCGGCGAAACATTGAAGCCGAGCCTTGACTTAGTTGGAAAAATTTAAGGAGAGGGTTATATGATACTGGATGCCGATATTAAGCAGCAGCTTGCCCAATACTTGGAATTGATGGAGAGTGACGTTCTTCTTAAAGTCAGCGCGGGATCGGACAAGGTCTCGCGCGACATGTTGGCGTTGATGGATGAATTATCCGCCATGTCACCCCGAATCAAAGTAGAAAAAGCGGAACTGGAAAGAACGCCAAGCTTTAGTGTCAACCGGGTTGGTGAAGATACAGGGATTACGTTTGCCGGCATTCCGCTCGGGCATGAATTTACATCTTTAGTGCTTGCGCTTTTGCAAGTGAGCGGAAGACCGCCTAAAGAAGATGAAAAGCTGCTCGAAAAAGTGAGAAAGCTGGAAGGCGAGTATCACTTCGAAACGTTTGTAAGCTTAAGCTGTCAAAATTGTCCGGTTGTTGTACAAGCCCTGAACTTGATGAGTGCATTGAACCCTGGCATCACGCATACGATGATTGACGGCGCTGTGTTTAAAGAGGAAGCGGAAAGCAGGAATGTCATGGCCGTTCCGACCGTTTTCTTGAATGGCGAGCCTTTCTCCAGCGGACGCATGACCTTGGAAGAAATCCTCATCAAACTCGGCGCTGGCACAGATGCATCCGATCTGTCCAATAAAGAAACATTTGATGTTCTCATCGTAGGCGGAGGTCCGGCTGGAGCCAGCGCAGCCATCTATGCAGCGCGCAAAGGGATTCGCACAGGCATTGTTACCGACCGTTTCGGGGGACAAATTTTAGATACAGCGACCATTGAAAACTTTATCAGTGTCAATCGCACAGAAGGTCCGAAGCTGGCTGCGAGCCTTGAAGAACATGTGAAAGACTACAACATCGATGTAATGAACTTGCAGACAGCGAAGCGGTTAGAGAAGAAAGGCGACCTGATCGAGGTCGAATTGGAAAGCGGCGCTGTTCTAAAAAGCAAAACAGTCATCCTTTCTACAGGGGCGCGCTGGCGCAATGTCGGCATTCCTGGCGAAGCTGAATTTAAAAACAAAGGCGTAGCTTATTGTCCGCATTGTGACGGTCCGCTGTTTGAAGGCAAGAAAATTGCCGTCATCGGCGGCGGAAACTCTGGTGTGGAAGCCGCGATTGATCTTGCAGGCATCGCTGAACATGTTACGGTGCTTGAGTTTATGCCGGAATTGAAGGCAGACAACATCCTGCAAGATCGTCTGTACAGCCTGCCAAACGTAACGGTGCTGAAAAATGTTCAATCGAAAGAAATCACCGGTACGGACAGCGTGAACGGGCTCACCTATATTGACCGCGAAACAGGGGAAGAGCATCATATTGAAATAGCCGGCGTATTTGTTCAGATCGGTCTTGTGCCGAATACGGATTGGCTTGGAGACGCCGTTGAACGAAATCGATTCGGCGAGATCATCGTCGATGAACGCGGAGCTACGAACGTTCCCGGCGTATTTGCAGCAGGGGATTGTACAACAAGTCCTTATAAACAGATTATTATCTCCATGGGTTCAGGTGCAACAGCGGCATTAAGCGCCTTCGACTATTTGGTTCGGAATTAATCATAAAGAGATCCTCATGCAGGATCTTTTTTTTTGCCGCATATTTTGATGTTAACTAATCGCAGAAATTGTTTTGTGAGGAGATGAAAGATGCAGTACCATTATGATCGTGCTTCTAATCGAATAAGCATCAGTTTTTGCAGCGGCACTGTCTATTATCGAATTCATTTCGGCGCAAATGGTTTTAACTGTTTGCCAAACTTCATTGGCATCGATTGTTCTTGCGATGGAGAGCAGTGGAGTTCCGTTAACGAAGCTCAAACAGATTGGCTGCCTCCATTGCGCGTGGCGGCTGCAAATAACGGGGATGGAAGCGGCAAATTTGCTACTGGAGGCAACCACGGCAATGTAGACAAAAAAGCGAAAGGGGACCAGACCGCAAGAAATCGGATATTTCAAATTCGCGCGGACGGCCGGTTGCTGGATCAATCTGAAAACGGAAATGCGAAAGGGATTGATATGCTTATCGTCAATGAAATCATGGGATGGAATACGACGCGCCTGAATCCTCGTTATGTCATGCGTCAGTCGTTTAATGTTGCCTTTCGGCCGGGAACATGCGAAGTTCAAGCTCATGTTGAAGCATTGGAAGATGTTTTGTTGGCAAGAGATTCTGCTTTGCAGTGCGTAACATCAGGCTTTCAAGATCAGCTCTGCTTTTATGGAAAATCAAGGAAACAGCCGTATCAAGAAGGAATATCCAGCGGTTCCAAAGCCGACGCGCCGGATGTCATGGGAGTTGGCTTATTCAGCGCACAGAACGGACAGATGGTGATGTGGCTTGATCGAAAATGGGAGGCAGGCCGCGGGGACATGCTGCATGATGCACACCCGCTCGTGCGAATTTCAGGCGGAAAAGCTTATCTTGCCGTCGCATTGGATGTCGATGAACATCAAAAAGATATTCAAACGACCATTT
>CALKAN010000047.1 GCA_937983035.1 uncultured Paenibacillaceae bacterium
AAATATATTAAATAAGCAAAAAGCGGTCTCTGAGGAAATCTTCTTCATTTTTCCTGCCAAAAAATCTTGCTTCACTGAGCATTAGGGATCATGATCAAAAAGCGGAGAGAAGCATAACTAAACATCCGAATCAATAAATGTTGATGCACTGCAATGAAAAAAGAAGAGCATGCAGGCGGGCGGCAAGTGCCATATTTACAAGTGCATATATAAAGAAGTCATAAAGAAGTCATATACCCTTAGGATGGCATTTGAACGGTTCAGGCATAAGCGAAGAAAAACATAACATAGTCCATGCTTGCCACAGCATATCCATGATATTGACCAAGTCAGGAGACAGCGGGGGTGACGGCTGTGATGTTTCGGCGATATCGCATTTATTCCGCGAGAAGAAGGGCGACGATGAAAGTGTTGATGTTCATGTTCTTCTCTTTCACTTGCTTCTTGCTCTTCAAAGCGGCATTGCACGCCTTCGCAGCCCATGAAGCCAAACAAACGATTGTAACGTTCTACCAATATGAAAGTGAAGGAAAATTTGCAGATTCATGGGAGCTGTTCCATCCGCTCATGAAAGAAAAATTCAACAAATCTTACTATATCCAAGACCGGTCGCATGTGTTCATGAGTCACTTTGGCGCAGCCACTTTCAGCTTTTCATTAAGCCGGATGAGCAAAGTCAACCAATGGGCAATGAATGCATCTGCAGAGCCGTTCCAGAGCGCCGTTTACAAAACAACCGTGACAAAACAATATGAGGGAAAATATGGAAAGTTTCAGTTTGTGCAAGATGTATTCGCCGCAAAAGAAGACGGTCGTTGGACCGTCTTGTGGGATTACAATTTTTAGCTTTTTATTTTGATGCAGCAACTTCATCTTGCAGCAAAGACTCCGATGCCGCGCCAGTTTCAGCCTTCATTTCAGCTTCGACAACTTTCACCAAA
Organism: uncultured Paenibacillaceae bacterium; assembly: GCA_937983035.1. Lineage (GTDB taxonomy): Bacteria > Bacillota > Bacilli > Paenibacillales > CALAME01 > CALKAN01. The sequence goes on from CALKAN010000047.1 coordinate 942, forward strand.
TATTGCAAAAAGTCTTTCCGCAGGTCCTCCCGGCGCAAAGCGAATTCCACTGTCGCTTCCAGGAAGCCCAGCTTATTGCCGACATCGTAGCGGCGCCCCTCGAATTTAAAAGCATACATCGCTTCTTTCTGCGCCAATTCCTTTAAAGCATCCGTCAGTTGAATTTCATCCCCTTTGCCGGGTTTCGTATGCTCCAAAATGTCGAAGATCGCTGGATTGATAATATATCTGCCCAAAATAGCGATGTTTGTCGGCGCTTCACTCACATCCGGCTTCTCCACCAATCCTTTCACTTTATAAATGCGATCTTCTATATGCATGCCGTCAACGATGCCATACTTGTCCACCTCTGATTCCGGCACTTCCTGAACGCCGAGAATCGTCGTTTTATATTCATTGTAAGCTTCGATCATCTGTTTCAGGCATGGTTTCGTTTCATGATATACGATATCATCCCCGAGCAGCACAGCAAACGGCTCATTGCCGACAAAGCTGCGGGCGCAGTAAATGGCATGGCCCAAGCCTTTCGGTTCTTTCTGCCTGACATAGTGGATGTTGACCATATCGGATATTTCTCGCACCATTTTCAACAGGTCATGCTTCTTCTTTTCTTGCAATGTGATTTCCAGCTCAATCGACCGGTCAAAATGATTTTCAATCGACGTTTTATTGCGGCCGGTAATGATCAATATTTCTTCAATCCCTGATTCGACAGCTTCTTCAATAATATATTGCAATGTAGGTTTGTCCACAATTGGAAGCATTTCTTTCGGTTGTGCCTTTGTCGCTGGCAAAAATCTCGTTCCCAAGCCAGCTGCTGGGATGATCGCTTTGCGAACTTGCATAGTATATCCTCCTGTGTTCGATTCATCTGTATTGGTTCATCGTTCAATCATTGCATCGGTCCATACCGTTTCGCTGCATCAATGAATCGTGCGTCGAGTGAAGTCTGTCCATTTGGATGCAGCCGAAACACATCATTTTTATTATACCATATCAGTCATCGATCTTTTATAAAAATCATCCGTCCCTTTTGCATCAGCAAATATAATATCACGCCAAAAGCTGCGCCGGCGGCATCAATCAATACGTCCTTCACTTGTCCCCCTCTCCCTGGAACAAATAATTGATGCACCTCATCCAAAATCGCGTACAATATGCAAAAGCCGAGTGCCAGCGCCAAATTTTGCCATCCATTCTTCCGCTGCCAAGAAACTTTCATCGCATGGATGACAAACAGCCCCAGCACAAAATAGGCAAAAAAGTGTGCATTTTTCCGCACAATGCGATTCCATTGATCAACATCAATAGACATCGCGGCATGATTCGGCACCGTTTTCTCAACGGTTTCGATAATGACTTCCGTCACGCCCTTGCTCATCTCATTCGAGACAGCAGCTGGTTGATGCGACAAATAAAAGATAAAGGCCATCCAGAGGACTACCGCCAGCCAAGATATGATTCGATTCATGTCATCTTTCCTCTCGTCGGCCTGTTTCGATCGTTTGCCGATCTTCAATACCATCATTCTCCATAAAGGCCGAAATTTCCTTTTTTTCCAACTAAAACGCTTTTTTGCATACCGGGATTGCCGCTGAGAAACATTGTGCCGCTCAATCGTAATCATTTTCAACGGAACTGATTCAAATCATGGCGGTGCCGGCGTCAAAAATCTCATTTTTCTCATTGTCTGCGTTCTAAACGCTTTACGTTCTCTTTAAAAATTTTGCGTTTAACCTCTTCATCGATCTGCGCCATTTGAACTAATTCAATCGTGCTTTTCATCGCATACAACGGATACTCGGAACCGTATAAAATTTTATCTGCAGGACTGCTTTTCAACAACTCTTCCAGCACAAACACCCGGTCTTTTAACCCTGACGTATCAAAATATAGACGCGGCAGCTCAATCATTTCTTTTTCCATCCGCATGACTTCATGAAAACGCAAATTAAGCAAGACAATGTCCAAATCCTGCTCCATCCTGACAAACTGCTGCACATCATTTAAATCGACCGGCTTCGATTTCACGATATACTCCAACCGCTCATCTTCCAATCGCACCGTCACAAACAACGGCAGCTCATATCGCTTTAATATATCGCACAGCTGCAAAACTTCATCACTGCACAACGCATAATCATGATATCCCGGATAAATCCGCACGCCTTGAATGTTAAATGTGCGGCATCCTTCCTCTATGTCTTTCTCCCAGCCGGGCAATGTCGGATTGACTGTCAGCACATGTTTATAGTTCGTGCCGCGAATCCATTCATGCAGCTCAAGATCCCCTTCAAACGGATCATTATAAAATATGCTGTTCATCGATGATGCATAACCGCACTGAATGTGATTGTCTTTATGTGCCTGCATTAAGTCTTTCAACGATTGTTTGCGGATTTTGCGAAACGGCCAGTGCCCGAGCAATGCGTTCACATCCGTGTTCATTGCACCTTCTCCTCCTTCCTGCATGCGTCCTTGTCTTCACAAAGACAATCGGAACAATTTCAGCGCATTGTTCGCATAAATATCTTTCTTCTGTTCAGGCGTTAAATCAGCTTCTTCAATTTGCCCTAAATTCACGATATATGAACAGCCAGGCATGTCAGACCCGAACAAAATTTTGTCAGAGCCAAGCTGTTCCACTGCATAATCTACGTCATCGCGGCGAAAAGTAGATCCTGAAATATCCGTCCACACATTCGGCAACCCGCGGATCGCTTTGATCCCGTGATAGCAATTTCCGCCCAAATGAGCCATGATTAGTTTCGCTTCCGGATATCGCTTGGCCAGCCTTGCCACATGGATGCCTGTCGTTTCATCATCCAGCTGGCCGACCGCTTTATAAAATGCATGCAGCAAGATTGGCACGTCATATTGAATGCATTGTTCCACGAGCGGATACACCAGCGGATCATCACAATACGTCGCTATCCACAGCTTCAAACCGATCATGCCGTCATCCTCGATGCCGCGGCGCAGCACGTCCATCGCATTCGAATTGCGAGGGTTCACATATACGTATCCTTCGACCAAATCCGGGTGTTCTTTTTTGAAACGCACAACATCTGCGTTATGCTGCTCAATTTCTTCCGCGGAAGGATATTGTCTGGCGATTCCGGAAACAAAAATTTTGTCCACCCCGAACCGCTCGCAATTTTCGACCAATTCCCGCGTGTGCAGCTCGTACCTTCCGCCCCAAATGTGAGTATGCATATCAATGATCATGTTAAGCACCTCCTGCCTAAAAAATTCAAGTTTCTTAAATATTTTGTTGAAATTCATCCGCTGCTTCTCGATGCCATCCATCGCAATCCGCCAATCAACCAGCTGCATCCCGCGCAATCAGCAAACAGCATTCCATAAATCTTATGACGCAACAGGAATGTCATGCCCATTCCCGCCATCATTTAGTTTCGCTTTCACGTGCCGCATTCCCTTCCGACTTTTTTCTTATACGAATATCCTTCAACTTCTTTTGTGAAATCCTTATACGGATATTCCTTCAACTTCTTATGCGAAAATCTCCGATATCTTCCGCTGCGAACAATCTCCTATCTTTATTTGCAAATATGGAGCCCCTTAAATCTTTTGCACGAACACCGCTTCAGCGCCCTCTTATGCAGAACCCCTTTGCCGTATGCGAAACCATTCACATTCTGTGGAGAAACTGCTTCTTCTTGCACAAATTCATTTACCATTTAAAACGAAACAAGCGCCTTCCAAATGCGATTGCGAAATCGTGAACCTTACACAAAAACTATCCCACCGAGCAAAAAAAAGAGCAGAGTTCGCATCTGCTCTCGTTCGAATGTATTCAAATCCTATTTCTGATCCGAACATATCATGCCAGAAAACATAACAATCCATAAAAACATAACTGCTGTCCACGATGGCAAACTGCTCGAGTGAGCCAAATGTCTCATCTTCCTGCTTCTTTTCGCTCACTTATGCTGCCGGCAACGCATCACGCTGTTTGCAGCGATTATTTTCCGGCCAATGCTTCCGCGATCGCTTGGTTAATTTCCTCCTCTGCACTTCTCAACATCGTATTCACATCCACATTGCCTGTCACTGCTTCTTTAAACCAACGCAAGACGATGTTTTGGGCGTTCACCAGCGATGCTGCTTCAGGATTCGTAGGAGGCACTGGCGCAAATTCATTATAGAACAAAGCAGCAAAATTTTTATCATAAAAATCGGGATGATCTTGACCCAACGTTGCGCGAATCGCTTCATCGCGCAGACTGGTTGCCCGACCCTCTTTGTTGGACATCAGCTGCACTTCATCAGACAGCCATTCTGCTGCAACTTGGAAAGCTTGCTCCGCCTTGCCGTTCACATTGCTGATGAAATAGTAAATCGGATTCGGCTGATAGCCGATTCCCGGCAGATCCGAAAATGTAGGCACAGCGACAATATCCCAATTGAACGAAAGATCGTTGCTAAAACGGCCAAATCCTGACAAAGGAGCTAAGTTCATCGCGATATTTTTTTCCCTGTAGAAATTGTTCAGCTCTGTGTCCGCGCTGAAGTTTCCTTCTGGCATATTGCCCTCAATCTGATAAAACCTTAAATATTCGTTCACAAATTTTTGAAACCCCGGAGTGTTGACCGCAGCTTTATTTTCGCTCGTGCTGAAATATGGCTGCGACAGCTGATTTTCTGCAAACATATTGTTGTAGAAAAAAGACATCCCCCGGTATTGCATGCCGTCTTCCGCTCGCGTCATGATCGTCGCCAACTGGTACGCTTCATCCCATGTCATGCCGTTTACGGGATAATCTACGCCAAAATGATCAAACAAATCAATATTGTAAAACATGACTACCCCGTTCGTATATTTCGGCAGTCCGTATATTTCCTTGTTAGGGGCTGCATTTTGCACGGATTCGATAAGTGCCGGTTCGATGCGGTCCAAGTCATAATTGTATTTGTCAATCAGATCTGACAGGTCATACTCCAGTTCGCGCGGAACCATTTGAGCATACAGCCCGCCTATGGATGTCATAATAATATCTGGAGCATTGCCCATGATCATTAAGTTGTCTAAACTTTCTTCCCCGGATAACATGTACTTGACTTTATAGTGCGGATACTTGCTGAGGATCGGTTTGTTCATCGTGCGTTCAAATTCTTCTTCTGTAACAGAGGGAACAATAGAATAGATCAATAACTCTGCGGGTTCTAAAGCTGCTTCTCCAATGTCAATGACGGTATTTTGTTCCTGAGAATTCGCTGGAGGCGCCGAAGCCTCTTTCGGATCTGATGTTGGATTGGGAGTGCGATCTGGAGCAGGAGACGCGGAATCATTGCTGTTTGAGCACGCAGCAACGATGAATAGAAGCAGCAATACAAATGATGCCCCTTTTATCTTTTCCCTAAGCACGGCACGCTTCATACAAGTACCTCCTCATCCTGCAGGCGCCTTTTTTGTATAATGACCGATCTGAAGACAGGAGCAGCCTCACTCTTCACATCTGATCACCTGAATTGCAAGCAGCGCCTTTAAGGAATTTTGTTTTTCCAAAATTATAAAGCGCTTTCATAAAAGTGTAAATAGAATATAAGTCAATAAATATGTAAATTTATTAGATTCTGTAATCGTTCCTCAGCGGCGCAAATTGCGCTGCCTCATTTTAAAATTCCGCCTCATTTTATTGAAAAATATGAACTTAATGATTTGAACAGCTTCTGCTATAATGTAAAAAGTTTATCACTATAAAAATGAATGCGTTGATTTAAAATCTGCTGATAGAAAACATGCTGAACGATTGAATACATGCTGAACGATTGAAAACATGCTGGTCTATTAATAGAAAAAAGAAAGTTGTGATTGCAGTGGATCTTCATTCCATTCTGTATTTTTTGGGCGCTGCTGTATTGCTTACATTAATGCCCGGACCGGATAACTTGTTTGTGCTGGGTCAAAGCATTGCCAAAGGCAAATACGCAGGAATTTTTACGTCATTCGGACTTTGTACCGGATTAGTGGTGCATATAACAGCGGCATCAGCAGGAATTTCCGCAATCGTCTATCAGTCGGCCGTCATTTTCTCTGTAGTAAAGTATGCCGGAGCCGCCTACTTGCTTTATCTCGCTTACAAATCGTTTCGGGATCGGGGTTCTCCAATTGCCATTCAAACGGAAAATTCGTTGAATTATAAAGGGCTGTATCGAAGAGGCGTCATTATGAATCTCTTAAACCCGAAAGTTTCTTTGTTCTTCCTTGCTTTTTTGCCGCAATTTGTAGATGTTGCAGCCGGTCATGCAGGTTTGCAGATGATTACATTAGGAAGCATTTTCTTAGTCGAAAGCCTAATCATATTTACTTTAATCAGCATTTTCGCAGGGAAAGTGGGCCAATGGCTGCAAAGAAGCCCTTCCATTTCCAGAAGAATGAATATCGTTCAAGGAGCACTTTTCACATGGATCGGCTTGCAGATTGCCTTCAGCGAGAAATAGCATTTTCTCATCATCTTTATGATCTTGCTGCGTTCCGTCCGGCACATGTCTCATTAACATGGAGCGGGTGATTGCATTAATACGTTCAATCCCGCTTCTTGCCGCTGTCCCCATCACTCAGGAGAGAAACAAACAATACTTTCTCAAACGATTTCACATACTATCCCCTTCGATCAGGATCGCATCCAACATTTCCTCTCAATCACTTCTTAATACTATCCCCTCTGCTCAGGTTAGACTTGAAACCTCTCTTCTCAAGTAATTTCCATCATTATCCCCTTCGATCAGGATCGCATCCAACATTTCCTCTCAATCACTTCTTAATACTATCCCCTCTGCTCAGGTTAGACTTGAAACCTCTCTTCTCAAGTAATTTCCATCATTCTCCCCTTCACTCAGGAAATCGTCTTTAAACAATTGTCAATGCTGCTCGCTGTCTCCATTACTGAGCATGGGGGATAATGGTTAGAGCGGCGAGAAAGACAGATCAGATCAATAGCAACAGCAGCAGGACGAATACGCATTTAAAACAAGGTGCGCGGACATATAAAATAAGATATGAACGCATAGAAGATGCATGCGCATATAAACAAGTACGCATATAAAATAAGTTACGTACGCATAGAAAGCAAGTTACGTAAGCATAGAAAGCAAGTTACGTAAGCATAGAAAATAAGTTATGTACGCATAGAAAAGTAAGATGCGTGAGCATAGAAAACAAGTGCGCATATATAATAAGCTGCGTGTGCATATAAAATAAGAAATCGCCGGGACAATGATGCCCCGACGATCCTTTGGTATCATTTTTTTCACTGCCTGCATTTCCCTTTCGCATAAAAGGAACAAAATGCTTGATGCGGTGCACATGGTGCGATGAATGTTTATCATTTTACGGTCATGACATAAAATTAATTTCTTGCTGCCTCTCTTTCGATGATAAACTGATTGTATGTTTCGGCTGCCTCTCTCAAAGCTGTATTGATGTCTTTTTCTCCGAGAATCACCGATCTCATTGCCGGGTTGAAATAACTATTCCCTTGGTTGTTGTAAATCGTTTGAGGACCGACAGGCGCATAGCTTTTCGGCCAAAATGCTTTAACGTTTTTACCTTGGTAAAATGGATTGTCAGCACCAAAAGCTTCGCGGAACGCTGGATCTTTCAACGTAGTCAACATTCTGCCTGCTCGAGACCAGCGCATCTGATATTCATCAGAAGCTAAGAAAGCGATCACTTGAAACGCTGCATCTTTATGTTCACTCATGGAAGTAATTTGGAAATAGTTCGGATATGGCTGCGGACCAACGCCGGGACGATCAGCGAATGACGGGAATGAAGCCACATCCCAATCGAGATCGATCATGTTTTCCTCGGGTTCAAGAGCGGTAAGAGCGAAGAACATCGCTGCGGTTCGGTCTTGGAAAAATCTTCTTCTTTCATGCGGTTCAGCCATCCGGCTCGGATTATTGTCATAATTGTCATAGAAGCGCACAAATGTCTCCATCCATGGTTTCCAGCGCTCATCCGTATCAAAGGTTGATCTCATCGTCTCTTCATTAACGATCGGAATAGACCATTGGTTAAGCAGCGCCATATGGCCGTATGACAATGCGATGCCGACATAACTTACGCCATCTTCGGTTCTGGTCAAACGCTGGTTGATGTCATAAACCTCATCCCAAGTCATGTCGTCTGTTGGATATTCAACCCCGAATTGATCAAACAAGGCCTTGTTATAATACATCGTTGAAGGCGGCACGTAAATCGGGAGCCCGTACAATCCGCCGTTGGCAAATTTTTGCCCCGCTTCCAAAATATGAGGATCAAAACGGCTTAAATCATAATCGTATTTATTGATTAATTCCGATATGTCAAATTCTAATTCGTTAGCATTCAGAAAGTTCGGCGTTGCTCCGGTTGAAGCCCATAAAATATCAATCGGTTGTTTAATGGTCAACATCTCCGGAATGCTTCCGCCTGGCAAATATTTGATCGTTATATGGGGAAATTGTTCTTGAATGGGTTCAGCATAAGTTTCTCTAAAGACGTCTTCCGGCCAGTCTGCTGGATAGGGGTAGTACATAAATAGTTCAATTGGTTCAAGTTTTTCTTCAGGTTGAGGTTTTTGTTCCGTGTTTTGTGAAGTATTTGGTGCATTTGTTGTGCCTTGATTATTGCTTGGAGCAGGCGTGACCGCTTCTTCAGCCGCACAAGCCGAAACTAAGACGACGATACAAATTGCAATCAGTGACCACATCAATTTTTTCAAGAGGCATCTTCTCCTTTTTATTTACCAACATTGTATTTTTAACACCCTTTTCCACCCTTCATCGCACAACATCACATGACTATTTGCTTATCCACATCACCACCTTTTTCAAGATGATACCGCTTTCATTTTTCCTTGTCAATATTTGTAAATGAAATAAAAAAAGCAATAGAGTGAAGTGATAAATTTTTATAATGAACTTCTAACTTTACTCTTAAATTATTCAGATCATCCTTAAATCATTCCATCATTTGCATGCAACTGCAGTCTTAGTTAAACGCCTCATAGAGCATGTAAGCAAATTATTTCAAACTTTTTCTTGTCAAAATGCTCATGCAAGAAGCAAAAAAAAAGGGACCGCAGTCCCTGATCCCCTCATTCACTGTCATGCATTTCTGCTGACTAAAAACCAACCGTTAAGCAAATTTTCCTGATTATAATCAAACCTTTTTTGATCTTCATGCCGAATGACTTTTCCGCCGGCAGCTTCAACGATCGCTTGCCCTGCGCCGGTATCCCATTCCATCGTCGGCGCAAACCGGGGATAGTAATCCGCTTTTCCC
>CALKAN010000048.1 GCA_937983035.1 uncultured Paenibacillaceae bacterium
TTATTTGCAAGGAATGGATGAGTCGATCGCTGTTCCGCGCAAAGCTGTGCCGCGCGCAAAAGTTCCTGCAGGCAGCGTCGGCATCGCAGGCAAACAAACGGGCATCTATTCATTGGACAGCCCGGGAGGCTGGAATATTATCGGCAGAACGCCGCTGACGTTGTTCCATCCATTTGCCGATCCTCCCACGCTGCTGAAGGCGGGGATGCGCATTCGTTTTGAACCGGTTGGCATGAACGAGTGGGAGGAGCTGAAGCGCAAGCAAAGCGGCTTGAAGGAAGGAGAGGCAGCGGGATGAGCTTTATCATTCAAAAGCCGGGTTTTCAGACAACGCTGCAAGATTTAGGGCGATTTGGTTATCAGCAGCTTGGCATATCCGTCTGCGGCGCCATGGATCTGTTTGCTGCGCGGACGGCTAATCTGCTGCTTGGAAACCCGGAAAATGCACCTGTTTTGGAAATGACCATGCAGGGCGCAGTGATCGACATTGCTGCAGATGCGTGGATTTGCATTTGCGGTGCGGACATGCAAGCCGAGCTGAACGGCGCTCGCCTGCCGCTGTGGCGTCCGGCTGCAGTGAAAGCCGGCAGCAGATTGCAAATGCACCGCGCTCATTTGGGCGTGCGCGCATATTTAGCAGTCAGCGGGGGATTTGAAGCAGAGGACATGATAGGCAGTGCGAGAACGGAATTGAAAGAGGGTTTTGGCGGTTTTCACGGACGCGTGCTGCATAAAGGGGACCAACTGGCGCTGAAGCCCCTTGAGCGCCGGATGCGGAAGCGTTGGGAAGAGGCTTTTCAAGCTGAACGGGACGGCGCTTCATTTGCGTCGGCAGATTGGTCGCTCAGCCCTTACTCGCGGCCGAATTATCGCGACGAGCCGGTGATCCGTTTTGTTCGCGGGCGGGAAGCGGATTGGTTTGCGGATGAAGCGTTTCATGCGCTGACACATTCTTTGTTTCGCGTCAGCCCGCAATCGGATCGGATGGGATACAGGCTGGAAGGGACGCCGCTTGCTGTAACGGAGAAGAGGGAGATGTTGTCCGAGGCCGTTACTGCCGGAACGGTGCAAGTGCCGCCGAGCGGGCAGCCGATCGTGTTGATGGCCGATCGTCAAACGACCGGCGGCTACCCTCGAATCGCGCAAGTGATCCAAGCGGACTTGCCTGTATTGGCGCAAACTCAGCCTGGCAAGCGCATGGGCTTTGTTGAAGTGACCTTTGAAGAGGCTGAGAGCCTTCTTTTGGAACAGGAAGACGTGCTGCAGCAATTGAAATGGGCGGCGGCTGAACGTTGGAAAGGAGGCGAAGGATGATGCTGACGATTGATTTAAATTGTGATTTGGGTGAAAGTTACGGCATTTTTCGCGTCGGCAACGATGAAGAGATGATGAAGTACATCTCTTCTGCCAATATCGCTTGCGGCTTTCACAGCGGAGATCCTTCCACGATGCGCCAAACCGTGCGGCGCTGCTTAGAACACGGCGTGGCAATCGGCGCTCATCCTGGTTTGCCCGATCTGGCCGGATTCGGCCGCCGGGAGATGGCTGTGACTGCTGAAGAAGTGCATGATATGGTGCTTTACCAAGTCGGCGCTCTGTCAGCGTTTGTGAAAGCGGAAGGCGGCGTGCTGTCGCACGTAAAGCCGCACGGGGCGCTGTATAACATGGCAGCGAAAAACCGAAAACTGGCAGATGCCATTGCGCAAGCCGTGCATAAGCTGGACGCTTCGCTCATTCTGTACGGATTATCGCAAAGCGAGCTCATTCGCGCCGGAGAACGCATCGGGCTTCGCTGCGCCAACGAAGTGTTTGCGGACCGCACGTATCAGGCAGACGGTTCGTTGACGCCGCGCCATGTTGAAGGGGCGGTCATCGAGGATGCGTCCGAGGCGGCCAACCAAGTTGTGCATATGCTAGAGCGGGGAACGGCGCCGACAGCGGCGGGTCAGCTCGTTCCGATCCAAGCGG
>CALKAN010000049.1 GCA_937983035.1 uncultured Paenibacillaceae bacterium
ATTTCAAAGGAGCAGAAACAGCCGCGAAGCATGTGACGGAACTGGATGAATATAAGCGGGCCAAAGTCGTTAAAGTGAATCCTGACGCCCCGCAGCTCCCGCTTCGCGCCCAAGTGCTTAAAGACGGCAAAACGCTGCTCGTGCCGACTCCTCGATTGAAAGCCGGATTTATCATGGTGAAGCCCGAATGGGTGCCTCAAGGGGAGGAAAGGAAAGCAGCCAGTTTATCGAATATGAAGAAATACGGAAAAGAAATCCCGCTTGCCGAAATTCCTGACATCGATTTATTCGTTGTGGGCTCTGTTGCCCTTCACCGCGACGGCAGGCGCGTCGGCAAAGGAGAAGGTTATGCGGACAGGGAGTATGCCATTTTGCGCGAACTCGGCCATCCCCCGATGCCGGTAATTGGAACAGTGCACAGCGTGCAAATCACCGATGCAGACATCCCCAGGGATGATTACGACCTGTCAGTGGATTGGATCGCCACGGAAAAAGGAGTGTTCCATACGAACACCCCTTATGAGAAGCCAAAAGGAATTCAATGGGATATCGTCACCGAGGAAGAGATGGAAGAAATGCCTGTTTTGCGCGAGCTTCGGTCTGCTTCAAAACATTAGGCCCCGCCAATCGCAAAGATCGTGCAGCCCGGCCGTTCTTTGGCCGAATGGTTCCATCCCTGTTTCAAATTTCTAATAAAGCCGCTGCCTCCGGATGACTATTCACTTCAACCAAGCTGGCGAAACGGATTGCGCCATTCCATCAACACGCCATAATTGCACGATTCTTCATCTTCCAAATAATTTGGAACGAGCGACACCGGCGTTCTGCCGCAGCGCAGCAAAAACGTAATGACGGGATCTTTCAATTCCCCTTTCAAGACGGCGTCCAAATATTGCTCAGGCGTGCATTGATCGGCAACGCGATGATATCCCGGCATTCGCCCGCCGCCCAGCAGCCGGTCCAACTGCTTATGAACGACCACGTCATACATCGAATGCATTAACAATTTGCCTGCATCTAAATTGCGAAAAGAAGGTCTGACGCAAATATCTACAACATAAAGCGTATTGCCTGACGGATCATGATTGCGAATATAGCCGTTATCCGTCATTTCCTCCCATGTATGTTCAGGGTTTGCCGGATCAAAATGAACAATCAAGCCGGTCATTGAGCCTGCTAATTGCCCATCCACTTCCACGCACAATGCCCCTTCTGGAAACAGCGTGACATGATTCATGAGCTGCTCTTCATTCCACCACAACTCTTCCGGAAAGGGCGGCGGAAAACTTTCCTGTTGAATGCGGATCAATTCCGAAAAATCCGCTTCGACATAATTTCGCACCACTGCCCGAATCGGCTTGTTATGTTGAAACAAATAACATTCTTTCCTGTACATGGCACTCTCTCCCTTATACAAACTTCTCCCAATCCGGATAAAGATCAGACCGCCGATCTCTCCAAGTCGTCACTGATCCGGCTTTCCGCACCTCTTCCAGCAAAGATAAATCCAGATCTGCCGTAATCAGCATATCTTGATTTTTGTCGCCTTCCATAATGATCCCGCCCGGCGGAAACGGAATGTCGTTCGGCGCAATCACAGCGGCCTGCCCGTAATTCGATCGCATAAAATCAACCGTGGGCAAAGACCCGACAGTGCCGCTCGTGACGACATACACTTGATTTTCTACGGCGCGTGCATGGCAGCAATAGCGAACGCGGTAAAAACCGTGCACATCATCGGTGCAAGACGGACCGAAAATGACATCTGCGCCTTTCGCCTTAGCCATTCTGACAATCTCAGGAAATTCAATATCATAGCAAGTCAGCAGCGCGACCGTTCCTTTATCTGTTTCAAACACTTGCAAGCCTTCGCCTGGGGCGATGTTCCATTCTTCTGTTTCGGTCGGCGTGATGTGCAGCTTCGGCTGCTTTGCCATCCGGCCGTCCGGATAGAACATATGCGCAACATTGTATAATTTGCCTTGTTCTTTAATCACATGGGTGCCGCCGATAATATGCATGCCGCTTTCTCTGGCAAGCCTCGTAAACAGTTCATAATAATGATCCGTAAATTGAGGCAAATCTTGAATGCCGAGCGCGCGGTTCGGTCCCGGAATCGACATCAGCTGCGTCGTAATAAACTCAGGAAACAGAAGAAACTCTGCATCGTACTCTTGCGCAGCCTTGACATAATGCGTCACTTGCGCCTCAAATTCTTGAAAATGATCGATCGTATGGAGATGATATTGTACTGCTGATACTCGAAGTTTCATTTTCATCACCCCTAATGCGCAAAATCAAATTCAAAATCAGGCCGCAGCCCAAGAAGATCATACCACAAAAGATCGTCAATCAAAATAAAAATTTCCGTCATGACACTGTTCCAATGCCATGACGGAAAATCGGAGTTTTCAACTGCTGAAATTTTTAAGATTGAAACAAGGATAAATCCACTTTGTCTAACGCATATTTGCTGCTTGGAGCATCTTCGCGGTTAATCCATCTTCCTTTCGTGAAATCCGGGAAGCTGACGGGCTGGCTGCCTTGCGCAATCGACTGTTCCGAAAGCACGGATACGGCTCTCCATGCTGCAAAATCATAAACATCGATCGGAGGGGCTGTTTGTTTTGCAACACTTTCAACAAAAGCCCGAAGCACGAGATAATCCATGCCTCCGTGCCCTGCTTGCACGCCAAACGCCCGGTACTCTTTCCAAAGCGGATGTTCAAATTGTTCCAAATAATTGTCGAACGGTTCCCAAGCGTGCGCAGGACTTCTTCCTTCAATATGAATCGATTGATTGTCTTCCATCCACAACCCTTTCGTCCCTTGCACTCTGCCTCCTCTGGAATAAGGGCGAGGCAAAGACGTATCCAGCGTCAACACAATCGTTTCGCCGCCTGCGCAGCGGATCATCGTCGTCACAATATCTCCTTGGGCATAATCTGTCTGTGCAAATTTGTGGTCTTCGCCAAGATGTTGCTGCGCCCACTCTTTCAACCCGCGCGCCTTCGATGACATCGAAGTGAGCGTAAGGAATTGATTGCCCCGATTAATGTTTAAATATTTGGCAATCGGCCCGAGTTCATGCGTCGGATAATTTTCCCCATTGCGATGAATGTAATGATGAATGCGGTAATTCGGATTGTCCTTCAGCATCAATTGCCTCAAGTCGTGCTGATATCCACCTTGGCAATGAATGAGCTCACCGAACAACCCTTGTTTCACCATGTTTAACAATGTCATCTCTGTTCTGCCGTAATTGCAGTTTTCCAGAAGCATGCACGGAACGCCGGTTTGTTCGGAAGTTTCCACCAGCGCCCACAACTCCTCCAAAGAAGCCGCAGCCCCGACCTCGCTGGCAGGACGCACGCCCGCTTTCATCGCTTCGATCGAAATTTTTACATGATCGTTCCATTTGGCAGCAATAATGACCCCGTCAAGATTCGGCATGTCCAGCAGTTCTTTATCATTGAGAAAGCCCGCTGGTTTCGGCCTGCCGGCACCGATCACTTTTTCGACGGCACGATGGACTTTGTCTTCATTGCGGTCGCATACAGCAACAATCTCCACATCTTCCATTGACAACAGATTGTTCAATAAACCGCTTCCTCTTTGGCCCAAACCGATTACGCCCAAAGCAACTTGGCGGCCATATGTTTCCATGACTTTATCCTCCTAGATCAGGCATGTATTTTTCTTCTGAAGAATGAATATTCGATGCCGCCATTCTTTTTCCTGCCTCGCTGACGATTTCCATGCTGCTGTTTACGGCAAAGCCGAATGAATTTTCTTATTTGCCGTCTTTGATCGCTGCTTCGATTTGGCTGTCCGCATCTTCCTTCACTTGACGAAGCGCTGTATTGATGTCCATTCCTTCCACATTGACCAGCGTCATCGCCCACGACAGCTGCCGCCT
>CALKAN010000050.1 GCA_937983035.1 uncultured Paenibacillaceae bacterium
TTTTTTTATTGCAGAGAGACCGGGATGAGAACCCACGGCGGGGTTCGTCGGAGCATGTGCATCGATGGAACGGCATCGCAGTGTCGAGATGCATATTTTTTTTGCAATTTCACATGCTATACAGTAAATCTTTGTAATTCAGCATATGCACAAATGGAGGGTTAATAATATGACACAAATGGATCACGCGAAAGATGCATTGGAGCCAAACAATCCCCATCAAATGACCAACCGCCGCAATGAAGAGGATAAGCCGGCGAATGAACCGTTGTCTGGTTCCAAAAAGGTAAAAAATCAAAATCACAGCCGCAACAATAAGGGCGAGGGCAGATAGCAGACGCATTGCTTTTTCATTAACAATCAAGATAAACAGCCAAACAGGGAAGGGGTTCCTGTAAAATGCATCATCGAATTCATCGCTTCATCATCGTCATATTGGTGAGCATGATCAGCTTCCATTCATTCATCAGCCATGCAGCGACAGCAAACGAGCAAGCGAGCAATATGGATCGGAAAACGGCGTTGACTGAGTGGATGCGCATGTTTGAACAAAACGATCAGTGGGAAGAAATATACGATTATTATAAATCACATGTTCAGCCGCCTCTGAAAGATTATCCTGCTTTGGATCATTGGATACAAAAAGCGATGAATCAAGCAAAAAACAAACAGATTGAACCCCGAAAAATGGTGAAATTGATTCATGAAGGGATCATGGTCTTTCATTATTATGAAATCATGGCTGTTTTGCGCAATATACCTGAATTGTTGAGATCAGGACAAGCGTCGATTGCACAAGGCTTGCTTGATGTTTCATTGCGCATGTTTCATCACGCGTTTGCTGCGAATATTCAAGCATTGGATCAGCAATTTCGCACGAACATGCTGCAGCATTTGGAAACGATCTTGTTCCCAACTGTGCAGCAAAGCTTAAAAAGCCAAAATCCTAAACAATTCAAATTGTATGCTGAAATGATCGATCTCGCTTTGATCAAAAGATTTGTCGTTCAAATCCATCAATACTTTGATGATTTAGAAAAATCGGATCAGACGAATGACGCATATACTCTTCAAGCTGCTTTGCTTGCTTTCCTGCCGATTCATGCCAAAGCAAAACTTGTTCACCCAAAACAAGCAGATTTCACATTCCATCTTTTTAACGCAAGATCTCAAGATGTTCCAGTGCTTGTTTTAAAGAAAGAGTTAGCGTATATGATTACGCTGCAAATTCAGCATGCATTTGACCAAGTGATGCTGAACTTGACTGAAAAAGACGACGAGGCTGCATTTAAACATGCTGCAGAAGCATTGTTTTATATTCAATCTTTGCAGCTGCCGGTTCAAAATTTATTAAAAAATGAAGATTATGCCGTTATTGAACAATATGCAGACGCTTATTATAATCTTGTTCATCGGTTAGTGAGGGAAGAAGATCCGCAGCAGTTTAAAAAGATTTCCACCCATGCGTTTCAAGTGATGCATATTTTAACGAAAATGAAAGGAATATATTTAAAAGCAGGGGAATCGAACATTCGGATTGACGGGGAATGGATCGAATTCGAGCATCCATTATCTTATCAAGATCCAGAATCAGGCGAAACATGGGTGTCCATACGCGCCATTGCCGAAGCGTTGGGAATGGAGATCACTTATCAACCTGAACACAAATGTTTGAAACTGAATACTGGCAGCCTTGTTGTTGTCATTGAAAACAATTTAAGCAATGCCCAGGTGATCGATCAGGAAAAAAGGAAATCTGTCATTCAATTTGAGCATCCATTGACATATAAGGGGGGACATGCATATATATGCATCAAAGATTTAGGAAAATTGTTGGACCAAAGGATTGTTTGGTACAAAGATGAGATCATTATTTTGTAAGCACAAAAAAGTCCTCTTTCTACCGTCAAATCAGGGAGAAGAGGACGAATCCGATCATTATTTCTTTACTCTTGCAATGGCTAAACCATCATATGCCGGCAAGATTGTGCTGTCTAACATCGGATCTTCAGCGATTCGCTTGTTAAATAATCTCATCGCATCCACGGATGGAGAATGACGGTCAGGATCAGCAACCCGGCCTCTTAACAATGTGTTGTCTGCAACGATGATTGCGCCTGGATGGGCGAGTTCAATCGCGAAGTCTAAATAATTTGGATAGTTGCCTTTGTCAGCATCGATGAAGAAGAAATCAAACTTTAAATGTTCTTTTTTGAAATGTTCCAAATGATGCAAGGCTTCTCCAATGAAGTGCTGCACTTTATGCGCCAGTCCTGCTTCTTGCAAGTGTTTGCGGGCGATTTGAGCGTATTCTTCTTTCAGTTCGAGTGAAAATAAGCTGCCGTCTTCGCTTAATCCTCTGGCTAAATAAATGCCGCTGGCACCGCCCAACGCGCCAATTTCTAGTATCGATTTGGCTTGGCTCATTTGCACGAGCAGCGTTAATAGTCGACCGTAACCTGGATCGATAGAAATTTCCGGCATTCCCGCCTCTCGAATTCCTTGCAACGTTCGCTCGATGTCTTCGTCTCGCGGATAGATGGACTCTACGTAATCTTCAATGGCTTTCAGCATGATTCATATCCTCCTATATCATGATCGCAATGGCTGCAGCGGCCTGATTGAATGCTGCGATTCCTTTTATTATATACGAATTGACCTTTGCAATTATACGAATAAAAGAAAAAGATGCTTGACTTTTGCATCATATTTATGATATATTTAATATCGCATTTGATAATTCAATAGATCAGATTGTGTATCGAGACGTGGCTCAGCTTGGTAGAGCGCTTGCTTCGGGAGCAAGAGGTCGCAGGTTCAAATCCTGTCGTCTCGACCATTATTTTGCTTTATATTTTAGTTGTTTAAAGCAATAAAGTAAAGAGAGCAGCCGGCCCGGAAGAGGAATATTTCCGGGCCTTTTAATTGGGCTGAATTCTCTTCATTCCATTTTATTTCATTATAAAGGTGACAGTAACGCTTTTTTGAATTTCGATTTGGCCGGGCTCAATGACCGTGCCTAAGGCGTCATATTCCAAAGGAGCAGCCATTCGAGCGATTGGCAATCCCGTTGGTGCTCCGCTTTCATGGATTTGATGCACGTCTGCGATTTGTTTGCCGGCCGTTTTCGCTAAAGCTTCAGCTTTTATTTTGGCATGTTCCATCGCTTTTTCCAGAGCGGATGTTTCAAGGCTTGTTTGATCTTTAACCGTAAATTGCACATGATCGATTCGATTTGCGCCGGCTTTCACGACATCGTCCAACAATTTGCCGATGTTTTCGATATTGCCGTATTCAACTTGCAGCATATGCCGCACCGTATAGCCTTGCAAGATGCGTTCTCCTTGGTTTTCATAACGATAGTTTGGCTGGACTCTGAATTCAACGGTGCGGATCAAATCTTCATCTGCGCCGTGTTCAAGCAATGACGTCTTCACGCGCGCTATAATTTCAGCTGCCGCTGATTGCGCTTCTTCAACGGTTTCTGCTTGCATCTCTGCTCCCAATCTCAGCATGCTCCAATCAGGAGATGCGCTTATGTTTCCAATTCCTTGGACAGTAATGGTGTCCGCTGCCGTGTCAGCAGCTGCCCATGAAACCGCAGATGGCTCTTTCGGCAAATTTATGCCAGCAGCACATGCAGCAAGCAAAACAACAACGATTACACTGACTTGAAACCAATTTTTCTTAACCATTTCATACCTCCGCAAACTTGATCATTTTACATCATTGCAATAGTGAGCGTCTATCAGCTGTTTTTCCAAACGAAATATTTTTCGAAAGCTGTTTTAAAAAGATGAGGAATCCGCCCTTCCACCGCAAATTCTGCCGTTCCTTCCGGCAAAGGATATTTGAAGGACATGACCGCGCCGTCAGAGCCTAATTCCCAAATCGCGAGAAGATGGCTTTGAAATTTTTCATCTTCATACGGCTGGCCTTGAATTTGTTTAAAAATCGTTTTCGCCGCGTATTCGCCTTCCATTTTTGCTGTTCTGCCGTTTTTGAATGCCGATTCGTTTGGGAGCGCAGCATCGCCGATGCAATATATATGATCAAATCCGTCAACTTGCAAATAATCATTCACATGAATCAATCCGTTGCTTTGTTTAAATTGTTTTGTTTGAGCAATGAAATCCGCGCCTTTATACGGGGGAATGACAAACGACCAATCGCATGAGAATTCCATTCCATTATCGAAAAGAATCACATTTTTTTTCATTCGTTTTATTTCCGTATTGCAGTAATAAGCAATGTTTTTTTCCTGCATATGTTTTTCTATTATTTCTGTCGTTTTCTCGCCTGCTCGTTCCAACAGTTTTTGTTCGCTTGTGCAAAAAGTAAGAGAAACTTGAATATTTCTTTTTTTCAGATACTCGTCCAGTTCAAAAATAAATTCATATGCAATGGCCGGCATGACATGATTGTTGTAAACCGCTGCGACAATCGATTGTTTATTTTGCAGTGCATTGATTTTTTCATATGCAGATAATGTATCTTTTTCAAAGTAGATGGACACTACATTAGAAACATCACCCGGAACGTTTTCCCAATCCGGCAAAGCGCCTGTTGCGATGATTAAATAATCATAGGAAAGCTCTTGACCGCTTTCCAGTAAAATGCTGCGCTGATCCGGCTTCACTTTTTTTATCGCATCATGCAAAAATGATACGCCGGACTTTTCGAGGGCGGGGCGAAGAGGAAAAGTAATTTGATCTAATTGTCGTTGACCAAATGCTGCCCAAATTAAAGAAGGTCTGAATAGAAAATATTCGCGCTGTGAAACCAACACAATTTCATGGTCTTTTTGTTGGGGCATATGAAACAGCTTCGCTAAGGTTAATGCTGCGCTCAGCCCTCCAAAGCCGCCGCCTGCAATGACAATTCTCATCACACATCCCTCCTGTGACCATATCTTTCCCTTCAGGAGCGATGATTACCCATTCATGACGTCAAAATGTCGATGCGGTTTAAACAGCATGATTGATCCGAAATGTTTCGCCAAGTTTTAAAACATGAAGTCGGTTCATCGGCAAATTCAAGCGCGTCCATTCCCGGGAAAGTCGTGACACGGCTTCTTCTGCGGTATCATCAGCCAGTCGAAACGTGCCATAATGCATCGGTATAAAATGTCCGGCCTCTAAATCGAGGTAAGCTTGCACGGCTTCTTCAGGGGTCATATGCGCTTCTTTCATGAACCATTCAGGATCATATGCACCGATCGGAAGCAAGGCTGCATCGATCGGAGAGCATGCCTCTTGGATCGCTTTAAATCCTCTGAAGTATCCGCTGTCGCCGGCAAAGTATATCGTGCTGCCAAGTTCCCTGTCACGTATGATCCAGCCGCCCCAATGAGAGGTGTTCGTATCCCATAAGGTGCGTCTGGTCCAGTGTTGAGCTGGAACGAAAATGAACGTTGCGTTGCCGATTTCATGCGTCTGCCACCATGACAGTTCTGCAACGTCTTTAAAACCTTTTCTTTTCATCATGACGGCCAATCCTTCCGGCACGAGCAGTTTAGGCTGCCCAGGCAATGCACGAATCGACCTGAAATTCAAATGATCATAATGGGCATGTGAGATGAGCACGGCATCGATGGAGGGCAGATCTTCAATCGAAAGCCCTGGGGCGGAAAGACGTTTGAATAAACCGAGATATTGGGCAAAGACAGGATCTGTAATGAGATTAAGCCCAGCGCATTGAATGAGGAATGTTGCATGTCCAATCCATGTCACGGTTGCTTGCGTGCGATTTTTTTGCAAAAATTCAATTTCTTTATGTGTCGCTTGCGGAACGATGTAACTTTCGGCGCGTTTTTTTCTCCTTCTCTCCCGCTGCCATTTTTGTACATCTTTATATGATTTCAAAGCATTGATGTTATCTAGATTTTGATAACGTTTCTGATTTCTGAGCATCGTGACATTTCCCCTTTGAATGCGCTTTCCGTTTGCATGGATAATAAACGCACCCGAGAGGATTCGAACCTCCGACACGCGGTTTAGGAAACCGCTGCTCTATCCAGCTGAGCTACGGGCGCATGAGTTCCGTTTACGATAAAATCATGAAATAAATTTACCATAAAATATAATGACAAGCAACATAAAAAAGCCCCAACTTTATCGGGGCTGCAGGCGTTTCGCCTCATGTGCAAATGATCTTGCGATCTCAATGAAGCGGGACGGATTTTCATACATGCTCATATGTCCTGCGTTTTCAATCAGTTTTTGTTCAATTGTATTTCCTTCTGCAGAAAACGTTTTGCTTTTGTCAATGAGCTGATCGTCTTCTCCGGCAACTAACAAAATGGGACAGTCCGCTTTTTTCAAAATGTGATTGCGATCTGGACGGTCTTTCATCGCTGTCAAAGCCGCTTGAGCTCCTTCAGGCGATGTTTGATATCCGATTTGTTTAACTCGCTCAATGTCGCTTTGTTTTGATTCGAGGTTGACGGGAGCGAACAATTTTGGAATCAAATCGTTTACGAAATGACGGATTCCGTGCTGGTTTATCGTTTCAATTGCTTTCAGCCGTCCTTTTTTAGCTTCTTCTGAATCAGGATAGGCAGTAGAATGGATCAGACCAAACCCTGAAAGCCGCGTCATATATTTTTCGGCAAAAGCTAAAGTCGCATAACCGCCGAGGGAATGTCCGAACATGACGATGTCGTTCTCAGTTAACTCATACACAAGATGGGCAATATCTTCTGCGATTTGGTCGATCGTCCATGGTCCAGGAGGCGCATCTGATTGCCCGTGTCCTCTTAAATCAGGTGCTATGCAGCGAAATTCCGGCGTCAAGGCTGGAATAACGTGTTCAAAATAATCCGCACTGCCGCAAAATCCGTGAATGAACAGCAAAACCGGGCCTTCGCCCTCATCAACATAAGCCAAGCGATGTCCATGGATGGTTGTTATTTTTCGTTCAAGCATGAAGACGCATCCTTTCTATTTTTTCATTTGGAAATGTTTGTGATATGATAAATTGCATCATTTACATTTGTTTTCATTGATCGGCAAGAAATATAAAAAAGAACAGGAGCGTATAAACATGTTAGCAGGATTAGATTTGCCGGCATTAATCTTGCTGCTGTTAGCAGCTTTAGGCATTTTCAGCAAAAACACGACGGTAACAATCGCCATGATTATCTTGTTGCTGCTGCGCGCAACTCATGCTCACAAAGTTTTCCCTTTCCTTGAAAAATATGGGATAACACTAGGTATTATCATTTTGACGATAGGTGTTATGGCTCCGATTGCCAGCGGGAAAATATCCGTGGATGAGATTATCAAAAGCTTTACAAACTGGAAATCTCTGCTTGCGGTTGCTGTAGGCATGTTTGTCGCATACTTAGGATCGCGCGGGGTAGATTTGATGAGCAGCAACCCGTTAATCGTGACGGGCATATTGATCGGCACCATTTTAGGCGTTGCATTTTTCAGAGGCGTGCCGGTAGGGCCATTGATTGCAGCTGGGATTGTGGCGTTAATATTAGGCAGAAGTTAACTAAATCATTCTTAATATTATCTAGAATTATTTAGTATTACCAGATAATTCTTAGGAATATCGAAAAAAGCGACGGTTACATAAGGTTAAGTAATTCGAAGTATTACTTAATAATATTTGATCATTCGACAATTTGATTGCCTCTAACTATAACAAGGGCTCATTCATTTACCGATATTGTTTAATATGAAGGATGTTGTTGGTAGTGCATCCAAATTAGAAGAGGGAATAAGCAAGCATGTTAGATGAGGGGGAAATGATGAGCATGTTAAAGCGATGGGGCAAACTGGCGCTGATCTTTACGATCATTTTGTCATTAATGCCATGGCCTTATGGATTGGCTGCTGAAGCAGAATCGAAATATTTTTCGTTTCCGCAAAATTTAGATTTGGAGAAATCCACGCCTGATAAGCCATTTATTTATGAGCATTCTGAAATTGATTTGCAAGGCATATTTGATGAAGTTCAAAGCAACAGTTTGACGATTACCGTCGAACAGATTTACCGCAAGCAAAACGGGGAATACGCCCCCGTTGAAAACAGCTACTACACGCGGGAAATTACGACTGTGCAAGGAAATACATTTGAAGCGAAAGCGGTCACTCTCTTTGCAGGGTTGAACAGACTTACGCTGTCTGGCGTAAAAGCAGGCGTTACGCTGAAGGATGAGTTTTATATTTACTACGACAGCTCACCGTATATTTTGGATTTATCCATTTTTACGAATACGGATGAAGCGACTCCGTTAAATGCAGGCGCAGGAACAGTTGTTACTTCCTCAGACGCGTTTATTGAGGGGAGAGCGCCGAACGCAGTCTCGATCGTCATCAATGAATCGTTCACTGTGCAGCCGCTCTATGACGGCACCTTCTTTTCACCGGTTCTGGAACTAAATCCAGGCAAGAATGTCATTACGATCGAAGTGTTTGGCAGCAGTGATTATTTCAAAGTGGAACGGACCGTCTATTACTTTGACGGACAGCAGTTCATTTTTGAAGGACAGATGTATTTTGACTACAATGGTGACGGCGCCATCAGCGATGCGGAGAAGAATAACCAAAAACCGGTTATTGGCACGACCTCGACCTTCGCTGTTCCATTTAATACGCCCGGTTTTGTCATTGAGGGCGGTTTTGTCGGGAAAATGATGGTTCGCAATATTTCATCGGTTGATTTAGATCCAACTGCACATATTTCAGCCATGTTGGACGGCGACGCGCATCGAGTAAGGGATATTCAAGTAAATAACAAAACGCCGATTCGTTCAGGCAATGATCATCGCATTGAATATTACGTGTATGATTTGTCATTTAAAGTTGATGTCGATACGAGTGATTCACAATCGTTGACTCATCTTATTGAAATTCAGACTGATTATGAGGGATTGCTTGGCACGGACATCATCTTATTTAATTTTGCAGACAGCAATCATAAAATTGTTGAAGATGTGCAGTGGCTCTATGATTACGAAAACAATCCGACTGCAAAAAAACCGCTGCAAGGAGCCGAAATTCATGCACCGAACATCTACATTGAAGTAACGAAAAACAGTGCGTTTACTGCAGCAGACGTGTTGGAAGTTTATCTAACGCCGTATGATCCAAACAACTCGATTACGGTTACGCAAATTTCGACAGACGGACAAAAAGGGATTTACAAGATCGAAAACATTCCGCCTGGAAGCCATACGATGGTCATAAACTTTGAAGATACGCCGAATGTATACGACTATTTGGCTCGCGTTGACTATGTATCAGGCGCGAAAGCTGTATTTATGAACCTCATCGATGGCATGAATATCAAAATTGAGGATGCGCCGAAATTTGTCGAAATGATGATTCGCAATGTAGGATCTGAGTTTGATCCGAAGACAGCTGCAAGATTTTCCATCAACGGCACTGTCATTTCATCTGCGTTCGATGATTATGACGGACCTGACAAGCCTTTTCGGATCGATATCAGCAGTCATCCGCTGCAAGTGGGCGAAAACCGTCTGGAAGTGCAGCTGACATATGACGGCTTCGTGACGACGAAAGAAATTTTTGTTTACGTCTCAGATGATAATCTGCCCATGATCGAAATTTTGAAACCAGTCATAGGCAAAAACCCAAGACCGCGCCTCAATAATGAACAAGAACGCAGACAGCTTTATGCAGATATGAACGGATTAGTATATGAAAATGACGTATACTATACGACTGCATATGAGTATGATCTGGTGATGGAAGTCAGGAACTTCAATAAGTTCCAATTGCAGTATGACGGCGAGTTCATCATTGATTACACTAAAAGCAGCAGCAATTTAGACAATTTTCCAGGTTATACGGTATCTAGTCATAAATGGGCAGATGGAAAAAAGATCGATCATTATTATGATCCAGCAAGAGATAGATTGGTGGTGCGGGTAGAAGCATTAGAATTTCCGGCACCAGGGTCGCAAGTATTCAATTTGCGCGTCACTTCTGCAACTTCATCCCAAGCCAGCCAACGAATTGAAATCGTGCGGGAAGAAGTTCCATATGAAGTGGTGTCTCCGGTAGCGACAACAGACAATAAAATTATCGTAAACAAAAACTTCGTTCATGTGATCATTCGGGCTGAAAATGCCAATGGAGTGATCATCGACAAGAAGCAAGCCGTTAAAATGGACGATCCCCAATGCGGAGATTGTTTTGAACTGGAATACATCGGTTTGAAGGAAAATCGCTGGAATGACATTAAATTTACGGTCATTCGCGGCGAACAGCAGACTGACGGCGTCATTGAAGTATACTATGCGAAAAGCTTAAGTCCAGGGGCTCAATATAAGCAGCCGTTGGATCGACGCATGAGAGTGTTCGATCGGGCGCTTCAGCTGGAATTCGAAAAAGGAACGCTTTTGCAAACGAAAATCAGTGACAAGATGACCCCTTCCTTGTATGAAAATCAACAAATTTTGTTCGGTATCGCCGATCCGGAAACGGGAATGGTGGAAGATCGCACGGACAAAGGGGAAATCAAATCGGTGAATCGAGCCTTAGAATCTACTTTCAGCCAATTCCCGCAAAACTTTACGTTCATCAGTCCGGTTTATTGGATCAGCGGCGGGTTGGCGGAAAAAGGAACGCCTGGAACATCTGGGTACAGGCCGCGCATGGATGGCATTACGCCGCATAACCGCGATACATCCTTAACGTATACGTTCACGGATCCTGCAAGACATTTGGTGCCGAACAAGCGCGGTGAACTAACGTTAAAGTATAATGAAATTGTTCGTGAAGCGGCAGGAATTGAGGTCAGCGTCTTTCATTTTAACAGCGAAGGCAAGTGGGTGAATCTCGGAGGCGTCATTAATACGAAAAGCCATGAGATTACCGTGCCGTTTGATGAATTCGGTTATTACGTCGTAGGAATATTAAGGCACTCATTCCCGGACATCCAAGGACATAAGTGGGCCGCAGATGTGCTGAAAGCCATGTATTCGAAAGGGTTTATGAATGCTGCCCGATATATGGAATTCGGCGCTGACGATTACATTACCCGCGGTGAATATGCTCAGTTAATGGTAAAGGCGTTGCAGCTCCCATTGAACTACGATAACCGGAATACGTTTGTTGACGTGCAGCCGAGAAGCGCATACGGAAACTTCTGGGAATATAAATATGTGGAGACAGCGGCCAGAGCAGGAATTGTTCAAGGCGTGCAAGACCGCATCTTCGCGCCAAACCAACCGTTAACGCGTGACCAAGCGGCTGTCATGATTGCGCGGGCGCTGGAATTGAAATTGCCGGCGAACGATGAGCGGCTTGATGCGAGATTGAGAAAAGAATTTACGGACGTGGATTCCATTTCATATTACGCCAGACCGTCCGTCATGGCGGTGTACAATAAAAAAATTATGCTGGGAGAGCCGACTGTCACCTCAGGCGGCGATGAAAGCTATCGCTTCAATCCGAAAGCATTATTGACGAGAGCTGAAGCAGCTGCGATTGCCGTTCGAGTCATGCAAAGCGAACTGAACTATTTCCCCAAAAATCTAAATTAGGCATTAAAAAATAAAACCGTCCCTATGGGGCGGTTTTGTTCTTTTTTTGAAGGCGCAGCGAGCGGAAGAAATTTGAAAGCAGCAGCGAGCATTCTTCTTGCAAGACGCCGGATATGACTTCGGTTTGATGATTAAATCTTTCATCTTGCAGCAAATTCATTAACGTGCCTGCGCAGCCGGCTTTCGGGTCGCTCGTTCCGAATATGACGCGGGAAATTCGCGCTTGCACAATCGCCCCCGCGCACATGGCGCACGGCTCCAACGTGACATAAAGGTCGCATCCGGTTAAACGCCAGGCGCCGAGTTTTTGACTCGCTTTTTGGATGGCGATTAATTCCGCATGCGCCAATGGATCTTGCCGCGTTTCTTTTAAATTCCAGCCGCAGCTGATGATTTCATTGTCTTTGACGATGATGGCGCCGATGGGCACTTCACCGATCGCTTCAGCTTTTTTGGCATACAATATGGCCTGTCCCATCCAATGTTCATGTTGTTCACAGGGCATCATTTTGAATCATCCTCTCATTTTTCCACATGTGGATCATCCACAGAACGCCTATTCTTGTACACAGGATGTGCATAACTTTGTGGATAACTCCAGTTATTCATAGGTTATCCACACACTTATCCCCAATCATCGTTTTTTGTGTGAATAGTTTACTCGATTGGGCGAAAAGGAGCAAATTGTAACCAAATTGTAATCTTAATTTTACATCCTGATAATCTTTGTTCGCTATCTTGTATATAGACCCCTTTTTCATATATAGATTGCCTCTGTCGCCTGCAATGTGCATTGCAGGCTTTTTGTTTTGCCTGCAGTTGCGTGACAGTTGAAGCTTCATCATATATAATGTTATAGATGCGGCATCTTGCCCATTTTAATTGACAATATCATTCGTTTACGCAAACATCAAAGCAATTTAGATACAATGTTGAATGGAGATGGCAGCACTATGGCTTTGAAAGCAGGAATTGTAGGTTTGCCTAATGTGGGCAAGTCCACTTTGTTTAATGCGATCACGCAAGCAGGGGCCGAAGCGGCCAATTACCCGTTCTGCACGATTGATCCGAACGTAGGGGTCGTAGAAGTGCCAGACGAACGGTTGAATATATTAACAAAAATCACGGAGCCGAAAAAAACAGTTCCGACTGCGTTTGAATTTGTGGATATCGCTGGTTTGGTGAAAGGAGCCAGCAAGGGAGAAGGATTAGGAAACCAGTTTTTGGCGCACATTCGCGAAGTGGACGCCATCGTTCATGTCGTGCGCTGCTTTGAAGATGAGAATATTACGCACGTATCCGGCGGCGTGGACCCGATCAGCGATATTGAGACGATTAATCTTGAATTGATCTTGGCGGATATTGAATCGGTTGAAAGAAGGCTGGATCGCGCCCGTAAAAATATGAAGGGCGGCAATAAGCAGTTCGAGGAAGAAGTCAAAGCATTGGAAAAAATTAAAGAAGTGCTGTACGAAGATCAACCGGCGCGGAAAGCAGAACTTACGGAAGAGGAACAAGTTCACGTCCGCGGTTTGCATTTGCTGACCATGAAGCCGGTATTGTTTGCAGCTAATGTGAGTGAAGATGATGCGGCGCATGCAGATGAAAACAAATATGTAAAAATGGTGAAAGAATATGCCGCAAAGGAATCGGCTGAAGTTGTTCCGATCAGCGCAAAAGTGGAGGCGGAAATTGCCGAACTTGAAGGCGAGGACAAAGAAATGTTCTTGGCTGAGCTTGGCATCGCGGAATCCGGCTTGGATCGGTTGATTCGTGCGGCATACAAGCTGCTTGGCCTGGAAACATATTTTACGGCCGGAAAACAAGAAGTGAGAGCTTGGACCGTGCGAAAAGGAACGAAAGCTCCCCAAGCAGCGGGCGTTATTCACACCGATTTTGAAAAAGGCTTTATTAGAGCGGAAGTAGTCAGCTTTGAAGATTTAGTGAAAGCGGGGTCCATGGCTGCGGCCAGAGAACAAGGATTGCTCAGGCTGGAAGGGAAAGATTATGTCGTCCAAGACGGCGATGTGATGCATTTCCGCTTTAACGTATAAGCAGCGTTTTAAACTGCGTTTGATTATCCAGCACCCAATTAGTGAATAATAACAACAGGCAAGGGAGGGGTGATCTCCGATGTTGGAACGGCTGCAGGCGATTGCAGATCGATACGAGAAGTTAAGCGAATTGCTTTGGGACCCTGAAGTAGCCGGGGATCCGAAACGGCTGCGCGAATTGACCAAAGAGCAATCGGATTTGCAGGATACGTATGAATGCTACAAAGAATACAAGCAAGTCGTCGAACAATGGAATGAAGCGAAAGAGATGTTGAACGACAAGCTTGACGATGAGATGCGAGAGCTGGTGAAGCTGGAGCTGGATGAATTGTCCGTTCGGAAAGAACAATTGGAAGAACGGATCCATGTTCTCTTGCTTCCGAAAGATCCGAATGATGAGAAAAATGTGATCGTTGAAATCCGCGGCGCAGCCGGGGGCGATGAAGCGGCATTGTTTGCCGGGGATTTGTATCGCATGTACAGCCGCTATGCGGACATGCAAGGCTGGAAGACGGAAGTGCTTGAATCGCATGAGAACGATCTCGGCGGATATAAAGAAATCATATTTATGATTCGAGGCAAGGGCGCTTACAGCAAATTGAAGTTCGAAAGCGGAGCGCACCGAGTGCAGCGCGTGCCGACGACAGAGTCCGGCGGCCGCATTCATACGTCGACGGCAACGGTTGTCGTGATGCCTGAAGCGGAAGATATCGAGATCGAGATCAATGAGAACGATATACGCGTGGATACGTACTGTTCCAGCGGTCCGGGCGGACAGTCCGTGAACACGACGAAATCGGCGGTGCGGCTGACGCATATTCCGACAGGCATTGTGGCGCAGAGCCAAGACGGCAAATCACAAAATGCCAATAAAGAATTAGCGATGCGGGTTCTTAAAGCACGCATATATGACAAGCTGCGCCAAGAGGAGCAGGCAAAGATTGACAGCGAGCGCAAAAACAAAATCGGCACCGGTGACCGGAGCGAGCGCATTCGCACGTACAATTTTCCGCAAAGCCGCGTGACCGATCATCGCATCGGGTTGACTTTGCATAAGCTGGATCAAATCTTGGCCGGTGAATTGGATGAAATCATCAATGCTTTGACGGTTGCATCACAAGCAGAAATGTTGGAAAAAGAGGGAGTCCATTGAAACTATTGACGTTGCGGGAAGCCTATGTGCAGGCTTCTTCTTTTTTTGAATCGAAACAAATTGGACAAGATCCGCAAAGAACAGCCCGATGGCTGCTTGAATATTTCACCGGATACAGGTTAAGCGAGCTGATGCTTCGGTGGGATGAACCTTTTCCCGAAGACCGGATCGAGCAGTGGCGGCAAGCCCTCGAGAGAAAAGGAAAAGGGGAACCGGTGCAGTATATTATCGGCGAGCAGGAATTTTACGGCTTGCCTTTTGCTGTGAATCCGGATGTGCTGATCCCCAGGCCGGAGACGGAAATTTTAGTGGAAGAAGTGCTGAAATTAGCGGAAGGCAGATTTAAAGACAGCAATCCGACGGTCGCAGACATCGGCACTGGAAGCGGGGCGATCGCTGTGACCTTGGCAGCAAAAGCTCCCGGATGGGATCGCATCATTGCTTCCGATCTGTCCGCAGGCGCTCTAAAAACAGCGAAAGAAAATGCCGCGCGTCATCAAGTGCTGCATAAGATCACTTTCGTGCAAGGCGACCTTATGCAGCCGCTTATTGAACAATCTGCGGTTATTGATGTGCTTGTTTCCAATCCTCCGTACATTCCTTCGAAAGACATCCCCTTGCTGCAGGCGGAAGTGAAAGATTATGAACCGGTTTTGGCGCTTGACGGGGGAGAAGACGGATTGGAAGTTTACCGCCGTCTTTTTGAACAAATGAGTCAGCTTGATGTCCCCCCGGCATGGGTCGGATTAGAAGTCGGCCAAGGACAATCTGCGGCAGTCAAGGAAATGATGGAACAGCTGAAGCTTTGGGACGTTGTTGAAACCGTGCGAGATCTCTCAGGCATTGAAAGACATGTGATAGCAAAAAGATAGATTCATAGGTTTAAAGCATTCCCCTTTCGTTAACACTGTCTGATAGGAGAAACAAGCTGGATGAAAGCAAAGGCAGAAGGATGCCTTGTCTGAAGAAAGGGGAATGATGAACATGCCGAAGTATGCATATTTGGCATTTGCCTTATTTATTCTTATCAGTGCTTGGGAGCAAGGGAAGTCGGATGCGGCAATCACAAGCGGAGCAATCCCGGAAGAATCGATTCGTTTAAGAATTTTAGCGCATTCCGATCGGTTGGAAGACCAATGGATCAAACGGAAAGTACGGGATGAAATTATAGCACATATGGAACATTGGGTTGATGAGCCTGCTTCGATTGAGGAAGCAAGAAAAATGGTAGAGGAAAGGCTTCCTGAATTTCGGTATTTGATCGAACAAACGTTGAAAAAATACGGATTTCCATACGGATATGACGTCATGGTAGGAGAAGTGGATTTTCCCGCTAAAATGTATGGAAAAGAGATTTATCCTGCAGGAAAATATGAAGCATTGCGCGTCACTTTAGGTGAAGGGAAAGGCGAAAACTGGTGGTGCGTCTTGTTTCCGCCGCTTTGCTTCGTCGATGTCGTTTCAGGCGAAGCTGTGCCGAAAGATGCTGTTGAAATAAGCAGCGAGCAGCCAGATTCATCGGAAGCGAACGATGCTGAGCCGGAATTGCGGTTTTTTGTGGTGGATCTGTTTAAATCGCTCTTTCGTCATCTTTCCAATTTATTTGCTTAACATGCTGCGCCTGCATTATAATTTGACATACATCACATGATTGAGAAGTTTTCGAGAATAAGGAATGAAAAAGCATTGGCAAAGACCCGATATTGGAAAGTAGATGTTTCAGTCAATCCCGAAACGCCGGCGATCCAAGAGGCGGCCAGCCTCATTCGAGACGGCCGCTTGATTGCGTTTCCTACGGAAACCGTATACGGCTTGGGGGCGAATGCATGCGACGATGCAGCTGTCCGAGCGATCTTTCAGGCGAAAGGCAGACCGAGCGACAATCCGCTGATCGTTCACATTGCGCATTTGGATCAGCTGAAGGAGCTTGTGCATCCGCTCACGGCTGCAGCGGAAACATTGATGGAGCGATTTTGGCCCGGGCCGCTGACCGTGGTGCTTCCGCTTATTGATGGAGCCGTATCCCCGATCGTCAGCGCAGGGTTGAACACATTAGCGGTGCGAATGCCCGCTCATCCCGCTGCGCTCAGCTTGATCGAGGCAGCCGGCGTGCCGATTGCGGCCCCGAGTGCGAATTTGTCAGGCAGGCCAAGTCCGACGAGCGCGATGCATGTATTAGAAGATTTGGATGGAAAAATCAGCGGGATTATCGATGGCGGTGATGCAAGCCTAGGCATCGAATCCACGGTCGTCCTGATGAGAGAACATCAGTTGGAAGTGCTTCGTCCCGGAGGAATCAGCATCGAGGAGCTGGCTGCTGCCCTGTCGGAAGATGTTGTGTTGCAATATGAACATAAAACCGGCGCTGGGAAAGAAGCTCCCCGATCGCCGGGAATGAAATATACCCACTACGCGCCGAAAGGTGAATTAGTCATCGTGCAAGGACAGCCGGACAAAGTGCAAAGTTGGATTCAGGCCCAAATGAAATTGGATCAGCAGCATGCACGCAGAACAGGAATTCTTGCTTTTCATTCACCTCCAACTGCATACAGCGAAGCGGATCATGTCATTCACATCGGCCGGAACATGAAATATGCCGCGGCGCGTTTATATGCGGCGTTAAGAGAATTTGACCAAAAGAAGATCGATATGATTTACTCGGAAGCCTGTCCGGAAGAAGGTTTGGGATATGCCGTCATGAACCGGCTGCGCAAGGCATCCGGAAATAAAAGCGTACTTGTCTAATCCAGGAGACATGTTTCCCTCCTTGTCCGCATAATCTTGAAAAGAAGGACAACGGGGGGAGATAAGCATGACTGCTTTCATGGCGCAATCCGGGCAATGGTTTACGATTTTTGCCATGGCGATTGCACTAGGGATGGACGCTTTTTCGTTAGGAATCGGAATTGGATTAAGGGGAGTCCGATTTTTATATATATTGAAAATTGGCGTTGTCGTTGCTGTCTTTCATTTTTTCATGCCGTTGATGGGGTTATTTACCGGCCAATACATGAGTGTTTTGCTTGGGGATATTGCTCTTGCAGCAGGAGGAATCTTATTAATTTTGCTCGGTGCTCATATGATATTCAGTGCTGTTAAAGGCGACGGGACTCATCCTTTGGAATATACGTCAATGTTCAGTCTGCTGTTATTTTCGTTAATGGTCAGCATCGATTCATTTTCTGTCGGCATTTCGTTGGGCTTATTTTCAACCGATATTTTGCTTACAGTGCTTATTTTTGGGCTGTTCGGCGGGCTGATGTCCATGTTCGGTTTGCTGCTTGGGAACAAGGCTGCGGCAGGCTTGGGGGAATACGGGGAAGTGATCGGCGGAGCGATTTTGCTGGCATTTGGCGTTAAATTTCTTCTTTAAGCGAAAGGAGCATGGCAGAAAGATGAAGCGAATTTTATTTGTTTGCACAGGGAACACATGCCGAAGTCCGATGGCGGAAAGCTTAATGCGGCACATGGCGGAGCAGGCAGGCTTGGTTGTCGAAGTGAAATCTGCTGGATTGGCAGCTGCAGAAGGGCTGTCGATGTCAGCTCATGCGCAAGATGTGCTGCAGGAAAAAGGCATTGCTTGCGAAGTGTTTTCAAAACCGTTTACAAAAGAACTGGCTGATTGGGCGGATTGGATTTTGACGATGACTGAAGGGCATAAGAGCCATATATTAGTTCAATATCCACAATTTGCAGAAAAGGTGCATGTGTTGAAGCAGTTTGCAAACGGCGGCGAAGACGCCCAATCATGCGATATTTCGGATCCGTTTGGAGGCTCGTTGGAAGAATATAAGCGCTGCGCGGAGGAAATCGAAGACGCTTTGGCGGAGGTCGTCAATAAATTAAAGGAATAGTCCCGTTGGTTATTGACAACTCTCTTTCTGCGTGGTAACAATAGTAGTGAAGATACTTGGATGATAATGGACGCATCCGATGTGACTGGCGACGAGTGGAAGAAACCACGATGGAGCATCGGATCATAATGCCGGTCGCCTGGGCAAGAGCAAAGACGTGAATGATCATGTCTCGTGCTCTTTTTTTGTTATTTTGGGAAAGATAAAGTGAAAAGACAGACAGGAGGCATGCAAAATGAAAATCGTCATGGGATCCGACCACGCGGGATATCGACTTAAAAATGAGCTGAAGCCGCTCATCGAATCAATGGGTCATGAAGTCATTGACGTAGGCTGCAATTGCGACGATTCCGTTGATTATCCAGATTATGCATGGGAGGCTTGCAACAAAGTTGTTTCCGGAGAGGCAGACAGAGGGATATTAATTTGCGGCACAGGCATCGGTATGTCGATTGCAGCCAATAAAATCCCGGGCATTCGCTGCGCGCTCGTGCATGATACTTTTTCGGCAAAAGCGACCCGCGAGCATAACGACACGAACGTGCTGGCATTGGGTGAAAGAATCATTGGGCCGGGATTGGCGCAAGATATCGTTAAAATTTGGCTGGAGACGGAATTTTCCAACGCTGACCGTCACCAAAACCGCGTCAACAAAGTGAAGGAAATCGAAGAGAAGCATTCGCTCCGTTCGTAATCATAAACGATATTGGAGGGCTTGATCTTGTTCGAACAATTGCAGCGGGACATGGAAATGATCGTAAGAGAACTCGTGCAGCAAGCAGAGCTGTTCCAGGGCAAATTATTGGTGATTGGAACGAGCACGAGCGAGGTTATGGGCAAGCGCATCGGCACCTCCGGCGGATCTGAGGAAATTGCGCGGGCGTTGTTCCAGGCCATTGAGAATGTAAGGAAGGAAATTGGATTTTATCCGGCATTCCAGTGCTGCGAGCACTTGAATCGCGCGCTTGTCGTGGAGCGGGAGGCGGCGGAAAAGCATGGACTTGAGATCGTCAGTGCCGTGCCTGTGCCGGATGCTGGAGGATCGATGGCAGCATATGCTTATCGCCATCTGCAGCAGCCTTGCCTTGTTGAGACGATTCAGGCGCATGCAGGGATTGATATCGGCGATACGCTGATCGGCATGCATTTGAGGCCGGTTGCTGTGCCGGTTCGTCCCAGCATTCAAAAACTGGGAGAAGCGCACGTGACGATGGCGAAAACCCGTCCGAAACTCATCGGCGGGGCAAGAGCGGTTTACGTGCTGCCGGAATCATCCAATCACTGCCATTAAGTGATGCATAGATTTGCAAACATATTAAGGGAGGAAACTTACAGATGGAATTTTTGCGTCAGGCCGATCCAGAAATCGTAAAAGCGATGAATGATGAATTGCAAAGGCAGCAAGACAACATTGAATTAATTGCTTCAGAAAATATCGTCAGCCGTGCAGTCATGGAAGCGATGGGAACCGTGCTGACGAACAAATATGCAGAAGGTTATCCCGGCCGGAGATATTACGGCGGATGCGAGCATGTCGATGTCGTGGAAAATATTGCAATTGAACGCGCAAAGCAGTTGTTCGGGGCCGAACACGCCAACGTGCAGCCGCATTCGGGAGCGCAGGCGAACATGGCAGTATATTTGGCGGCGCTGAATCCCGGCGATACCGTGCTGGGCATGAATTTGTCCCATGGCGGACATTTAACGCATGGAAGCCCGGTGAACGCGTCCGGCATTTTGTACAATTTTGTGGAATACGGCGTGGAAGAAGATACGTTTCAAATCGATTATGACAAAGTGCACAAACTCGCTTTCAAACACCGCCCTCGTTTAATTGTAGCCGGCGCCAGCGCTTATCCGAGAACGATTGATTTTGAAGCGCTTGGACAGATTGCAAAGGATGTCGGCGCACTATTGATGGTGGACATGGCTCATATCGCCGGCTTAGTAGCGGCAGGCTTGCACCCGAGTCCTGTGCCGCACGCTCATTTTGTCACCACAACGACTCACAAAACGCTTCGCGGCCCGCGGGGAGGCATGATCTTGTGCAAAGAACCTTGGGCGAGAGCGATCGATAAAGCAGTATTTCCAGGCACTCAAGGCGGTCCTCTCATGCACGTGATCGCAGCCAAGGCAGTTGCATTCGGTGAGGCGCTTCAGCCTGCATTTAAAGACTATATGCAGAAAGTAGTCAACAACGCCAAGGCGCTGGCTGAAGCATTGTCTGCGGAAGGCATCGACATTGTATCCGGCGGCACAGACAATCACTTGATGCTCATCGATACGCGCAATTTGAACATTACAGGGAAAGATGCCGAGCACGTCTTAGATCAGGTGCGCATTACCGTGAACAAAAATGCGATTCCGTTTGACCCGACCAGCCCGTTTATTACGAGCGGCATTCGCATCGGCACGCCTGCGGTTACAACGCGCGGCATGGGCGAAGAAGACATGAGGACGATTGCCAAAATTATCAGCTCTGCGTTGAAATCGCCGAAAGACGAGGCAGTATTGGAACAAGCGCGCGCAGAAGTGAAGCGATTGACAGAAAAATATCCCATTTACGAAGGCTTGACATATTAAAGTTTCATCATCGAATTGTCCAGTGTGTTTCATCAATATGCACTGGACATTTTTTTGTTTGAACGTCATCAGCAGTTTGTTTTTTTCTTCGTGAAAGGGTGCATCCGAGAAGGGAGAGTGCTATAATTAATTTCAGTTTGCAGTTTGAATGCCATCATTGGGAGGACTCAAATTGGGAAGAGTATTTATATGCGATCATCCGCTCATCCAGCATAAATTAACGTTTATTCGAGATCGAGAAACGAAGACGAAAGATTTCAAGCAGCTGGTCGATGAAGTATCGATGTTGATGGGATATGAAATTACCAGGGACTTGCCGCTGCAGACCGTCAAGGTGAAAACCCCTGTAGCCGAGGCGGAAGGGAAAGTGATCTCCGGCAGAATGCTCGGCTTGATTCCGATCTTAAGAGCCGGGCTTGGCATGGTTGAAGGACTGCTGAAGCTCCATCCTACGGCAAAAGTCGGTCATATCGGCTTGTATCGGGATCCTAAAACGCTGAAGCCCGTTGAATATTATTCGAAACTTCCTACTGATGTGCAGGAGCGGGAACTGATCGTCATTGATCCGATGCTCGCTACAGGCGGATCGGCGATCGCGGCGATTCAATTGTTGAAAGACAAAGGGTGCACATCGATTAAGCTCATGTGTTTAGTTGCAGCCCCTGAAGGGATTGAAGCGATGGAAAAAGCCCACCCGGATGTAGATATTTACGTTGCTGCCGTAGACGAATGTTTGGATGAACGAGGATACATCGTCCCTGGCTTAGGGGATGCCGGCGACCGCTTATTCGGCACTGAATAAAAGGAAAAACAAGGGGAAAGATAGTATGAATAAAATTAAAGTAATGACTGTTTTCGGCAGCAGGCCTGAAGCGATTAAAATGGCTCCATTAGTTCTGGAACTTCAGCGTCAGCCCGATATCGAGTCCATGCTTTGCGTCACGGCCCAACATCGAGAAATGTTGGATCAAGTGCTGCAAACTTTCGAGCTGAAAGCTGATTATGATTTGAATGTGATGAAACCAAATCAGACTTTGAATGAATTGACCATTCGAGTGTTGGAGAGAATGGAGCCGGTGCTCAAAGAGGCAAAGCCTGACATCGTGCTCGTGCACGGGGATACGCAAACGACGTTTTTGGCAGCGTACAGTGCTTTTTTGCAGCGCATTTCCGTCGGCCACGTGGAGGCAGGACTAAGAACTTGGAACAAGTATTCTCCGTACCCTGAAGAAATGAACCGCCAGTTAACCGGGGTCATGGCTGACATTCATTTTGCTCCTACAGCGCTCGCTGCAGAACATTTGAGAAAAGAAAATAAAAGCGAAGACAGCATCTATATTACCGGAAATACGGTGACTGACGTTTTTAAATATACGATTCAACCCTCTTACTCTCATCCTATTTTAGATTGGGCTGAGGGAAAGAGGCTTATTCTGATGACCGCGCATCGCAGGGAGTCGATCGGCGAGAAGCATCGGCAAATTTTTCGCGCTGTGAAGAAACTGGCCGATGAATTTGAGGATATCGCCGTCGTGTATCCGGTGCATCTGAACCCAGCCGTGCGCAAACCTGCCCAAGAAATCTTAGGAAACCATCCGCGCGTTCGCTTGATTGAGCCGCTGGATGTCATTGATTTGCATAATTTTTACAAACATACGCATCTCATATTGACGGATTCCGGAGGCATCCAAGAAGAAGCTCCTTCATTCGGCGTCCCGGTGTTGGTGCTTAGAGATACGACGGAAAGGCCGGAAGGCGTGCAAGCCGGAATTTTGGAACTTGTTGGAAGCGATGAAGAGACAGTATATCATAAAGCCAAAAAACTGTTGGTTGACGAGTCGGCTTATGCTAAGATGAGTAAAGCAGCGAATCCGTTTGGAGACGGGCAAGTTTCCCCGCGCATTGTGAACGCAATCCGGCATTATTTCGGGCGCATAAAGGAAAAGCCGTTACCGTTTTCATCGGAATCGAGATGATCATGGCTTTGTGACTGTTTTGTTCACGAAATGTTTGTAGTCTAAAGAATTGACATCCTATTTTAGCTTCGTTACAATAAATGAGGTTGTAAAGCGTGGTGACCTGAGAAATACGAAATCAATACTTAAAAATTATTGCGAGAGCGGTTGCTCTCGGAACTGAGGTTATATTTTATTTGGTCGCCGGTTATTATTTAGGCAAGCTGATCAATCATTGGACAGGCCATCAAATGTGGATGTTCTGGGGAGTGATGGCCGGGTTGGCAGCAAGCATTGTCAGCATCGTTTTTTTTATAAAAAAATATTTGGAGGATTCAAATGAATGAGCCGGCCAGCCATTTGAAATCCCTGTTCAAGATTTATGCCATATTTGCAGCAGGAAGTCTCATCCTTTGGCTGCTGTTTCCAGCAATGCGGACTGGCTTGGCAGGACTATTCCTTGGTTTTACGATCAGCATACTTAACTCCTATCATTTGTGGAAAAAAGTGAACCGCCTGCATGATGCGATTTTGCATAAAGACGGCAAGAAAAAAAGAATTCAGCTCGGTTTTGTTGCCAGACTTTGTTTTGCTTTGATTGCTGCAGCAATTGCCGTGCATCTGCCTCAGTTTGATATACTGTTTACAATTATAGGTTTTATGCTTGCCCCGCATGTCATTTTGGCTTTAAGCTTATGGAAAGCATTCCAGAACAAAACTGATTAAAGAGAAAGGAGGAGCACTGAATACGATGCATGATTTTCCAATATGGGAAGTGGGGCCGCTGAAGATCGAGCTCTCTTCATTTATTATGATTACTGTCACAGCCGTCATCGTGTTTATTCTGGCGAGGCTGGCTACAAGAAACTTGTCGCTGGAGAATCCATCCAAACTGCAAAATTTTATGGAGTGGGCTGCTGAGTTTGTGCAAAATATTATCGCAGGTTCGATGGATCTGAAGAGAGGCAGGGCTTATTTATCGCTTGGCTTAACCTTAATCTTGTTTATATTCATTGCCAATTTATTGGGGCTTCCATTTGCCATTATTACAGAACATAAAGAACCGGTTGAGTTTCTGGGTTATCCTTTAATCTCTCAAGAAGTGATTGATAAAGCCGGGGAAGAAGGGGCGCATGTTCTGTGGTGGAAGTCGCCGACCGCTGATTTATCCGTCACGTTCGGTCTGGCCTTCATCGTTTTTGTTCTGACCCATTATCTTGGGCTGAAACATAACAGGAAGCATTATTTGAAACATTACGTTGAACCCTATTCGATCTTCCTTCCCTTAAATATCATTAAAGAAATTGCAAAGCCGATCACGCTTGGCCTGCGTTTGTTTGCAAACATTTTTGCAGGCGAAATCTTGATCGCGACGATTATTATGGCGGGGATTTTTGGAATCCCGATCATGATTGCTTGGCAAGGATTCAGCATTTTTATTGGAGCGATCCAAGCATTCTTGTTCACAATGTTGACCATGGTTTATATCGCTCAAGCGTCTGTGCATGAAGAAGATGCATGATTGAAGCAAGTTTTTGTGGAACATTCAGTCCTCGGACTGATGTAATATATAAAACTTTTAAAAAAATATTAAGTGATGAAATTAGGAGGAAATAACACTATGGATTTATTAGCAGTAGCATTAGTAGTAGGGTTAGGCGCCCTGGCCGCAGGTATCGGTAACGCCATGATCGTAAGTAAAACAGTTGAAGGGGTATCGCGTCAGCCGGAACTGCGCGGCGTGCTTCAAACGATTATGTTTATCGGTGTCGGTATCGTCGAGGTTATCCCTTTGATTGGTGTCGTTATCGCATTTTTGATCTTTTTCACTGCTTAAACTTGAATGCATTACGGATAGGCGGGGAAGGCCGGAGTCATCCACGCCTTCCTTTATGTTTAATCCACCAGTCAGGATAATCTCGAAAGGAGTGAAAAATGCATGGCTCTATTCTGGGAATCGGCCGTATACGCGATTATAGCCTTTTTGATTTTATATTGGTTGTTAAACAAATACGCATTCGGTCCGCTCTTTGGCATTATGGAAAAAAGACGCGAACGAGTGCTGGGAGATATGAAAAGCGCGGAAGAAAGCCGAAAAGAAGCTGAAAAGCTGTTGAATGAGCAGAAACAAGCATTGGAAGAGGCGCGCAAAGAAGCATATGAGATCATTGAACAATCTCGGAAAGTAAGCACGAAGCAGGCAGATGAGATTATCGCTAAAGCGAAAGATGAAGCAGAAAAGATTAAGCAAGAAATGCTGAAAGAAATTGAGAACGAAAAGAATAAAGCCGTTGCTGCTCTGAAAAGTCAAGTCAGCGCCATGTCTGTCATGATTGCTTCCAAGATCATCGAGAAGCAAATTGATGAGAAATCGCATCAAGAATTAATCGAAAACTACCTGCAAAAGGTAGGCGATGACAAATGAGCAGCGAGAATATCATTGGGAAACGCTATGCCAGAGCGATTTTTGAGCTTGCGCAAGAAAAGCAGATCGCAGACCAAGTCGGCGAAGAGCTGAGTCAGATCGTGCAAATGATCGCATCGAATGAAGAATTAAAGAACTTGCTCGAACATCCGGTTGTTGAGAAAAGCGTGAAGCAGAAAGTGTTTAAAGAAGCTTTGCAAGGCAAAGTTTCGGACGTAGTATTAAATGCGCTGCACTTCATTTTTGAAAAAGGGAGAGAAAGAAATCTTCCTGCGATTCAACAGGCGTATTTTAAGATTGCCAATGAAGCTGCAGGCAGAGTGCAAGCTGTCGTCTACTCGGCTTATCCGTTGTCTGAGCAAAACATTGCAAACATTCAAGCAAAGTTCGGAGCGATTACGCAGAAGACGATCGAAGTTCAAAATGAAGTGGATCCGAGCATTATCGGCGGATTGAAAGTAAAAATTGGCGATACGCTTTATGACGGCAGTTTTGCCGGCAAACTGGAAGAGATGAGAAAATTTTTAAGCGAAGCGAAAGCAATGTAGATAGGGG
This sequence comes from uncultured Paenibacillaceae bacterium, assembly GCA_937983035.1. GTDB lineage: Bacteria > Bacillota > Bacilli > Paenibacillales > CALAME01 > CALKAN01. The sequence goes on from CALKAN010000050.1 coordinate 26,104, forward strand.
TGAGGTTCATTGAGTATCAGGCCTGAAGAAATCAGTGCGTTAATTAAGCAGCAAATCGAACAGTTTGATACAGATATTAAGGCAGTTGACGTAGGTACAGTCATTCAGGTTGGGGACGGAATCGCACGTGCTCACGGCCTTGAAGGCGTGATGGCTGGCGAGTTGCTGGAATTCTCCAACGGCGTCATGGGGATGGCTCAGAACCTGGAAGAGGATAACGTTGGGATTGTGATTATGGGACCGTTCACGGACATTCGTGAAGGGGATCAAGTGAAACGAACAGGCCGCATCATGGAAGTTCCTGTCGGAGAAGCTCTGCTTGGCCGCGTCGTGAACCCGCTTGGACAGCCGCTGGACGGAAAAGGCCCGATTGAAACAACAGAAACAAGACCTGTTGAATCACCTGCTCCAGGCGTTATTGATCGTAAATCTGTTCATGAACCGATGCAAACGGGAATTAAAGCAATTGACTCCATGATTCCGATCGGACGAGGTCAGCGCGAGCTGATTATCGGTGACCGTCAAACTGGTAAGACGGCCATTGCCATCGATACGATCATCAATCAGAAAAATGAAGATATGATTTGTATTTATGTCGCGATTGGCCAGAAGCAATCGACCGTTGCTGGTGTCGTTGAAACATTGCGCAGACACGGCGCATTGGATTATACGATTGTTGTCAGCGCAAGCGCGTCGGATCCTGCACCGCTGTTGTACTTAGCTCCGTATGCAGGTTGTTCCATGGGCGAATATTTCATGTATAAAGGCAAGCATGTGCTGGTCATTTATGACGACTTGTCCAAGCAAGCTGCTGCTTATCGTGAGCTTTCTTTGCTGCTCCGCAGACCGCCGGGACGCGAAGCTTATCCTGGAGACGTGTTCTATTTGCACTCCCGTTTATTAGAGCGCGCAGCTAAGCTGAATGATGAGCTGGGCGGCGGATCTTTGACTGCATTGCCGTTTATCGAGACGCAAGCAGGGGACGTTTCTGCTTATATTCCTACGAACGTAATTTCGATCACGGACGGACAGATTTTCTTGGAGTCTGACTTGTTTAACTCCGGTCAAAGACCAGCGGTTAACGTTGGTATTTCCGTATCGCGTGTCGGGGGTTCAGCACAAATTAAAGCGATGAAAAAAGTTGCGGGAACTCTCCGCTTGGATCTGGCAGCTTATCGCGAGTTAGAAGCCTTCTCTCAGTTTGGCTCTGACTTGGATAAAGCGACCCAGGCTCAATTGAACCGCGGAAAACGAACATTGGAAATTTTAAAACAAGGCGTTAACCAGCCGATGCCGGTAGAGAAGCAAGTGGTCAGCATTTATTTAGCTGTTAAAGGCTTCTTGGATGATATTGAAGTAGAGGCCGTTCGCCGCTTCGAAGAAGAGTTTCATGCACATTTAGACGCGAATCATCCGGAAATCTATCAGGCGATCCGCGATACGAAAGACTTGACGGAAGAAACAGAAGAGGCGATTAAGCAAGCGGTCGAATCGTTTAAGAAAAGTTTCTCTGCAGCAGTGTAGATATGGATAAAAAGGCAGATCTCGGTTGGAGCTCTGCCACTCGCATTTGCATTGAAGTGAAATGATGGAGCAATGTTTACGAAGGAGTTTTCACATTCGTGAAAACTAAGCAAATGCTTACGAAGTGGTTTTTCGTCCCGAAAAACCTGGGTGAATGCTTACGAAGGAGTTTTCACATTCGTGAAAACTTGGAGGTGAAAACATGGCAAAAGGGATTCTCGAAATCAGACGCCAAATCCGCAGCGTTCAAAATACGAAACAAATTACAAAGGCGATGGAAATGGTTGCTGCCGCGAAACTGAGAAAAGCTCAGAATCAGGCAGAGTCAGCGAGGCCGTATGCGGAAAAGTTAAAAGAAGTCATCTCGAATATCGCCGCATCAACGACTGATATTTCTCATCCGATGCTGGAAACGCGCGAAGTAAAGAGAACAGCGTATATTGTCATTACGTCTGACAGCGGACTTGCCGGCGGTTATAATGCGAACTTGTTGAGAATGCTTATGGACTTGCTTCAAAACCATCAAAGCTCGGACGAATATGAAATTTTCGTCATCGGCCGCAAAGGGCGCGATTTCTTCAAGAAGCGGGGCATGAAAGTATTGGGAGAACTGACGGGCATCCCCGATTCTCCAGAATTTGCGGATATTCAAGCCATTTCTTCAAAGGCTGTTGAATTATACGCAAATGAAGAAGTTGACGAGATTTATTTGGTTTACAATGAATTCATAAATCCGATCGTGCAGAGGCCGGTATCCAAAAAGCTGCTGCCGCTCGCGGACATGTCAAATGAAAGCAGCCAAAGCGGTCCTGGCGCATTGTACGAATATGAGCCGTCCGCAGAAGCCGTTTTGGAAGTGCTTCTTCCGAAATATGCGGAAACATTGGTTTACAGCGCGATTATCGAAGCGAAAGCAAGTGAATTTGGAGCCCGCATGAATGCCATGGGCAATGCAACGAATAATGCGACCGAATTAATTTCGGAATTAACATTGCAATATAACCGAGCAAGACAGGCGGCAATTACGCAAGAAATTACAGAAATTGTCGCTGGCGCGAATGCGTTGAGCTAGGTTGAATTTTTAAAAGCAGAAACAGATGCTCTCACAGTCATCATTCATAGGAGGGAAAAGGATGAACAAAGGACGTGTTGTTCAGGTTATGGGTCCCGTAGTAGATATCGAATTTGAGCGGGGACAATTGCCTGAAATCCTCAATGCCGTTCGAATCCAGGCAGCTGCAGATTCGGCCGGCGGACGGGAAATAGACCTTACAGTTGAAGTTGCCTTGCATCAAGGCGACAATATTGCACGCTGTATTGCGATGTCTTCCACAGACGGTTTGGTTCGTGGAATGGAAGCTGTCGATTTAGGAAGACCGATCAGTGTTCCTGTAGGGGATGCCGTATTAGGAAGAGTCATGAACGTGCTGGGCGAACCGATCGACAATGCTGGTGAGATTGACCGGACGCATACAAGCCCAATTCATAAGCCGGCGCCTGCATTCGATGAACTGTCCGTTGAGGAAGAAATTTTGGAAACTGGAATCAAAGTTATTGATTTGATTGCACCGTATGCAAAAGGCGGCAAGATCGGCCTGTTCGGCGGCGCCGGTGTAGGAAAGACTGTTACTATTCAAGAATTGATCAACAACATTGCCATGGAACACGGCGGTATCTCTGTGTTTGCCGGCGTTGGTGAACGGACGCGTGAGGGAAATGACCTTTACCATGAGATGAGAGATTCCGGTGTTCTTTCAAAAACATCGATGGTATTCGGCCAAATGAACGAGCCGCCGGGTGCCCGCTTAAGAGTTGCTTTGACCGGCTTGACCATGGCTGAATATTATAGAGACGAACAAGGCAAGGACGTTCTTCTCTTCATCGATAACATTTTCCGATTTACGCAAGCGGGATCTGAGGTTTCCGCATTGCTCGGACGCATGCCTTCAGCGGTTGGTTATCAGCCGACGCTCGCTACGGAAATGGGGCAATTGCAAGAACGGATTACGTCTACGAAGAAAGGTTCGGTTACTTCTATTCAAGCGATCTACGTGCCTGCGGACGACTATACGGATCCGGCTCCGGCAACAACTTTCGCTCACTTGGATGCAACGACGAACTTGGATCGGAAAATTTCTGAGCTCGGCATTTTCCCTGCGGTTGATCCGCTTGCTTCCACTTCGAGAATTTTGACGCCGGAAATCGTTGGACAAGAGCATTACGAGGTAGCGCAAGGAGTTAAACAGATTTTGCAGCGCTATCGAGAGCTGCAAGACATCATCGCCATTTTGGGCATGGACGAGCTGTCGGATGAAGACAAGCAAACGGTTAACCGTGCGCGGAGAGTGCAGCGCTTCTTGTCTCAGCCGTTCCACGTTGCTGAACAGTTCACGGGAATTAAAGGCAGATACGTTCCGGTTAAAGAGACGGTTAGAAGCTTTAAAGAGCTGTTGGAAGGAAAATATGACCACCTCCCGGAAGCGGCGTTTATGTACGTAGGCACCATTGAGGAAGCCGTAGAGAAAGCAAAAACGTTGCAATCATAATGGCTTTCGAATACAGTTTCGTCACGAAACTTGCAGGAGGAATTGCTCGTGAGTAAAATGTTATTGGAAATCGTTACGCCGGATCGGAAAGTGTACGAAGAGGAAGTCAGAATGGTCATCGCAAAAGGAGTAGAAGGGGAACTGGGGATTTTGCCGAATCATATCCCCTTCGTAACAGCTTTAGACATTGCCCCCTTCATTGCAAGAACAGATTCGGGAGAGCGCAAAATTGCTGTAAACGGCGGCTTTCTTGAAGTACGGAAAGACAAAGTCGTCGTTCTTGCAGATTCGGCTGAGCTGCCTGAATCCATCGATAAGGAACGGGCGCTGGCTGCCAAAGAACGCGCCGAACAGCGCTTGAAACAGCAAAAGCTGGACGAGATCGACATTCTTCGTGCAAAAAGAGCACTGCAACGAGCGCTTAACCGTCTTAATCTTGTGCAATAGTTCATGATGCGTCATGATTGTGAAAAAACCTTTCATTGAGAAATCAGTGAAAGGTTTTTTCTTTTTGGCCGGTTTTGTTTTGGTCTTTGCATTTAAATTGAAATAGAAGAAGGGAATTAATTGAAGGTGACGAATCATAGATATAGAGTAAGCGTTTTAATAAAATATACGACAGGCCAGGGGGGATGAGATTGGAATACGAAGTCAATTATGTCATTGTCGCATTGTTTATCTCGATCGGCATATTGCTTCCGGCAATCGCTCTTTCGATTGGCCGATGGCTCAGGCCGCACCGTCCGCTTGATGAAAAACTGACGACGTATGAAAGCGGCAATGAGCCGGTTGGAATAGGTCAAATTCGATACAATATTCGCTATTATTTATTTGCTCTCATGTTTGTCATTTTTGACGTTGAAGCGGTTTTTCTGTATCCGTGGGCGGTTGCATACCGTAAACTTGGCTTGTTCGCTTTGGTTGAAATGCTCATTTTTGTATCTTTGTTGCTCATCGGATTGCTATATGCGTGGAAAAAGAAGGTGCTGCAATGGAACTGAATTTAAATTCTATTACGCAGGATGAACGAATTCAGTTGGAACGAAATGTGTTTTTTACGACGTTGGAACAGATTAAAGGATGGGCCAGGAGCAATTCCATTTGGCCGATGACATTTGGGTTGGCTTGCTGCGCGATTGAAATGATGGGAACAGGCGCTCCGCACTATGATTTGGATCGATTCGGCGTTATGTTTCGTCCTTCTCCGCGGCAATCGGATTGCATGATCGTCGCTGGAACCGTTACCAAGAAGATGGGTCCGCTGCTCCGAAGATTGTACGACCAGATGCCGGAACCTAAGTATGTCATTGCCATGGGATCTTGCGCAACAGCTGGAGGCCCTTACGTTCGGTCTTATTCAGTGATTAAAGGCGTCGATCAGATCGTCCCCGTCGACGTATACATTCCCGGATGCCCGCCGAACCCTGCTGCCTTAATATACGGGATTAACAAATTGCAGGAAAAGATCCGCTATGAAGCAAAGACGGGAAAGCGGGTGACAAGTTCATGAGCGATGTCAATCAGGAAAGCACGGAACGCCTTGACGAGCAGGCGAGGCTGGAAATTTGCGTCCGCATCTTGGAAGAGGAAGTTTCTAAACAAGCGGTTGAACATGCTGAAATCAATCCATTAAGCTTATCGATGCCTACGTTGATCATTAGCAAACAGCATTGGTACAGATGTGCAGAAGTGTTGAAAAATCATGAGCAACTGAATTTGACTTATTTGCGCAGCATGGCCGGGGCGGATTTGGAAACGCATATGGAAGTCATTTATCACGTAACGTGCATTGAACGGAACACAGATTATTGCTTTAAAGTGAAGACCGATCGAGACACGCCTTCTGTTCCTTCCGTAACTTCGATATGGCCGGCGGCAAATTGGAATGAGCGGGAAATTTATGATCTGCTGGGCATTCAATTTCCAGGACACCCGAACTTGAAGCGGATCATGATGCCGGATGATTGGGAAGGACATCCGCTGCGCAAAGATTACGAGCCGCTCGATCCGGAGGTGTAGCGAAGTGGCCAGAACAGAAGAACTTTTATTGAATGTCGGTCCGCAGCATCCGAGCACGCATGGCGTATTCCGCTTGATTGTCAAACTGGACGGCGAGGTGATCACACATGCGGAGCCTGTGATGGGGTATTTACATAGAGGAACGGAAAAGCTGGCGGAGGAACTGACTTATACGCAAATTATCCCTTACACCGATCGCATGGATTATGTATCGGCGATGACGAACAATTACATCCTTTGCCATGCGGTAGAAACGATGATGGGCATTGAAGTTCCGGAAAGAGCCGAATATTTGCGCGTCATTGCGATGGAATTGCAGCGAATCGCCAGCCATTTGGTATGGTGGGGAACTTATTTGTTGGACATCGGAGCGATGAGTCCGTTTTTATACGCGTTTCGCGAAAGGGAAATGATCATTAATTTGTTTAACGAATTGTGCGGTGCAAGACTCACTTATTTTTACATGCGCGTAGGCGGCGTGAAATGGGATGCTCCGGAAGGATGGTTGGATAAAGTCCGCAATTTTATTCCGTACATGCGTGAAAAGTTGGAGGAATACGATCAACTCGTCAGCGGGAATGAAATTTTTCTTTCAAGAGTGAAAGGCATTGGGAAATATGATGCCGAGACTGCGATTGCATACGGGTTAAGCGGTGCGAATTTGCGCTGCACGGGCGTGAAACGGGATTTGAGAAAGGATCAGCCGTACAGCATTTATGACCGTTTTACATTCGATGTTCCAGTTCGGGAGGAAGGCGATTGTTATGCGCGTTATCTCATCCGAATGGAGGAAATGCGACAAAGTTTGAACATTTTGGAACAAGCGTTGGAGCAAATGCCTGATGACGGTGATATTATGGCCAAAATCCCCCGCGTCATAAGGCCTCCGGAAGGGGAAGCTTATGTCGGCATTGAATCGCCGCGCGGAGAAATAGGCTGTTACTTAATATCGCGGAACAAGCCGCAGCCATATCGGTTGAAGTTCAGAAGGCCTTCTTTTTTCAATTTGCAAATATTGCCTGAACTTCTCAAAGGGGAATCGATGACGAATCTCATTGCGATTTTAGGCGGAATAGACATTGTTGTCGGGGAGGTCGACTGTTGATGACCAATTGGTTTGAGGGAAGCTTGACGTGGGGGATTTTTGCAATGTTTGCCATTTGGGTCATCGTTTTGCTTCTCATTGTTTTAGGTTTCGTGACTTATGCGATCTATTATGAACGCAAAGTCATCGGGTGGATGCAAGGGAGATACGGGCCGAACCGCGTTGGTCCGTTCGGTCTTTTGCAAACGGTGGCCGATATATTGAAGCTGCTGATGAAAGAAGATACGATCCCTGCCAAAGCAGATCGCGTCTTGTTCAAATTGGCGCCTGTCATCGCTTTCGTGCCGTCTTTTGCGGTATTGGCCGTAATCCCGTATACGGAAACGCTCGTGTTCGCGAATTTGAATGTCGGCTTGCTTTACTTCGCTGCCTTGTCCAGCATTTCTACGATCGGAATTTTGCTGGGAGGATGGGCATCTAACAACAAGTATGCGCTGCTTGGCGGCATGCGCTCCGGGGCGCAAATGATCAGTTACGAAATCCCATTGATCATATCTGTGGCAGGCGTAATTTTGATGAGCGGCAGTTTAAATTTGGGGGATATTGTAAAGGCGCAGGGAAACGGATTTTGGCAGTGGAATTTCATTCCTCAAATCATTGGCTTCAGCGTGTTTATCGTTGCATCGATCGCGGAATTAAACCGCACTCCTTTTGATTTGCCGGAGGCAGAATCAGAATTAGTCGCAGGTTATCACGTGGAATACAGCGGATTTCGGTTTGCTTTTTTCATGCTCGCTGAGTATGTCTACGTCTATGCGATCGCTTCTTTGACCACTGTATTGTTTCTCGGCGGCTGGAAACCGCTGTTTCCTTTTCTCGATTTCATCCCGGGCATCATTTGGTTCATCATTAAGTTCTTATTTGTCGTATTTTGCTTATTCTGGCTTAGGGCAACGCTTCCAAGAATGAGGATCGATCAACTGATGGGACTCGGCTGGAAGGTGCTGCTTCCTTTATCGTTGGCGAATTTGTTTATTACCGCTGTCGTCATGGAATGGTTTCGATAATTTCAGCTGGCAGCTGCGATCAGAGGTGAGAAAATGAAGGGAATCGCAAAAGGACTCGGAGTCACACTGAAAAACTTAACACGGAAGAAAGTCACCTACGCTTATCCCGACGAGCCGATAGAGATGCCGGACCGCTTTCGCGGCGTTCAACATTTCATTCCGGAAAAATGCATCGTGTGCAATCAGTGTGCGGTCGTTTGCCCGACGCAATGCATCAGTTTAACAGGAAAGCCAAACCCGGACCCAACAAAAAAAGTGAAATTGATCGATACGTTTGACATTAATTTTGAAATTTGCATTTTGTGCGATTTGTGCACGGAAGTATGTCCGACCGAAGCAATCGTGATGACTCACAATTTTGAATTGGCGTCATACAGCAGAGATGAACTGTTCATGGACAAAGAATGGCTGCAAGCGAATAACAAGAAGGTTAGGAAGGAAAATTTAGTCAAGCCCTCCAGAGTGAAAAAGGGGGTGAAGTAAAAGCGATGAGCAGCATCACCCAATTTTTCAGCAGTTCGGAACATGTCATTTTTTTCGTCTTGGCATTAGGAGCAATCAGCGGAGCTGTCTTTATGATTACACTATCGAAACTTGTGCATATGATTTTATCGTTGGCGGTGACATTTCTCAGCTTAGCCGGTCTATATGTATTATTGAATGCAGAGTTCGTCGCTTTTGCTCAAGTGTTGATCTATGCCGGTGCGGTAACGATTTTGATGATGTTTGGCATCATGCTGACAAAACATGAAGACGCCGAAGACAAGGCGAAGCGGCCGCGGCACCGAATGTTGCTGGGCGTGAGCATCACGCTGCTTTTTGCCGTCTTATTTCTAGCCATCCAACAACTGTCATTGCCAGCGCAAGACGCCTTGCAAGCAGACAACAACACGGAGGCGATCGGTGAACAATTGTTTACATTGCATGTCATCCCGTTTGAGCTTGTCTCCTTGCTCTTGACCGTTGCATTTATCGGTTCGATTATCGTGGCCAAGAAGGAGGCAGAGTAAGATGAGCGGCATTTTAACTTCGTATTTGACGCTGGCAGCGATTTTGTTTTGCATCGGCCTGTACGGCGCTTTGTCCAAAAGGAATGCAGTGATTGTGTTGTTGTCGATCGAACTGATGCTTGCCGCAGTCAGCTTGAATTTGATCGCGTTTGCAAAGTACGGAATGAATCCATCCATCACAGGACAAATATTTTCTCTGTTTATTATTACAGTGGCTGCAGCAGAAGCAGCGGTTGGGGTCGCTTTGCTGATCGCCTATTTCCGCAACAAAGGTTCTTCGGATGTGACAGATATGGATGATTTGAAACAATGATGCCGATTGGAAGGAGGCAGAGACTCCCATGGAATCTGTGTATTCCCCTTATGCATGGCTGATATTGCTTTTTCCGTTTGTTGCGTTTGTGCTTCTTATCGCTTTTGGCAGACAGCTGCACAGACTCAGTCCTTGGATCGGCACGTTTGCAGCTTTCGCTTCATTCGTCATTGCCGCATTGTTGTTCGGTGAGCGAATCGCATATGATGTGCCCGATTATTCATGGGCGGAATTCCGCTGGCTGAACGCGGGCGAAGCTTCGTTTCAGTTCGGATTTGAAGTCAATGCGTTAACTGCGTTCATGCTGTTTATCGTTGCTTTGGTCGCTCTGGCAGTCAATGTATATTCGGCAGGTTATATGAAAAGCGATGAGAGGTTGTCCGCATTTTATTGTTACTTGGCATTGTTTTCATTTGCCATGCTCGGACTCGTTCTGTCGGAAAATTTGTTGCAGCTGTTTATTTTTTGGGAATTAGTCGGGGTCAGCTCATTTCTGCTCATCGGCTTTTGGTTTGTGAAACCGGAGGCGAAAGCCGCAGCAAAAAAAGCATTTATTATTACCCGAATCGGCGACGTTGCTCTGTTTATAGCCATCTGGGTGCTGTTTTGGCGCATGCCGGGTCACGGACTCGGATTTACTTCCATACATAATGCTTTTCACACGAATGTCATTTCAGCAGAAGCGGCAAGCTGGATTGCCCTCCTCATTTTTATCGGCGCGATGGGTAAATCCGCTCAATTTCCATTGTTTACTTGGCTGCCTGATGCGATGACTGGACCGACGCCGATCAGCGCTTTGATTCATGCTGCTACGATGGTGGCGGCCGGCGTATTTTTGGTTGCGCGCACATATGACGTATTTTTGGCAGCTCCTGCAGTATTGGATGCAGTGTTGTGGATCGGTATCATCACGGCGCTGTTGGCGGCGGTCATCGCAGCTGTGCAAACAGACGTGAAGCGGGTGCTTGCTTTTTCAACAGTTAGTCAGCTTGGATTCATGATGACGGCGCTGGGCGTCGGCACATGGGCCGCATATGCATCAGGTTTGTTCCATTTGCACACGCACGCGTTTTTCAAAGCTCTGCTTTTTTTAGGTGCCGGAAGCATCATTCATGTGCTGGGCGAACAGGACATCGGACGGATCAATGGCGCGGGTCACACCATGCGCATTACGAAATGGACATTTGCCGTCGGCGCGCTTGCGTTGTCTGGATTGTTTCCATTTGCTGGTTTTTGGTCGAAGGAAGCCATTTTAGCGGAAGTTTGGAATCGAAGCGTCACGCTGTTTGCTGTCAGTATCGTTCTGACCGCTTTAACCGCATTTTATATGTCCCGCCTTTATTTTTATCTGTTTTCCAAGAATCGCAGCCGTCAAACGAGCTCTTCAGCCAAAGAATCACCTTGGACGATGACCATTCCGATGATTGGCTTGGCAGTGCTGTCCGTCACGGCCGGATTGATCCATATGCCTCACCTGCCATGGCTCGGAGAATGGCTGACAGGGCTGTCTTTTGACACGGATCTGCATGTGATGATCATGATTGCTTCCAATTTGTCCGCGCTCATTGGAATCGGGATTGGATATTTGTTGTACGGCAGAACCGGTCAGCAAGCGGAAGATGCAGCGTCCTCATCCAGATGGCGGCGTTTGATTTACCATCAATTTTATATCGATGACATTTATGCATGGTTGTTCGTTAAACCGCTGCGAGGAGCGGGTCTGCTTTTGCGCTGGTTTGATCGAGTGATGATCAGCGGCGCCGTGCATGGGACAGCTGCGCTCATATCAGCTGTCGGGAGAGGGGCTGCACGATTGCAGCACGGGCAATTGCAAGGCTATGGACTTGTTTTTCTGATTGGTGCCGTCATTTTAGCTGCCATTTTATTTATGGTTGCGGGAAGGAGCTATTTCCATGTTGGGTAACATTCCGATTTTATCGTTGTTATTGTTCTCCCCGTTGCTTGGCATTGTCGTGTTGCTCTTTATGCCTGCAAATAAAGGAAATTGGATTAAAAAAGCAGCCATCGCTGCTTCACTCCTCCCTCTCTTGCTTGCTTTATGGCTGTTTGCTTCCATGGATCATGATCATCAAGGATTCCAATTTGAGGAACAGGCGCTGTGGGTTGAAATACCTTTGGATGGTTCAGCCTCATCGATGCAAGGATATGCCGAATACGCTTACCAGTTTTATTATCATTTAGGTGTTGACGGCATGTCGGCATCCTTGTTGCTTTTAACCGCATTGCTGACATTTCTGGCCGCGATGGCGGCAGTGCATGTCAAGAAACGATGGAAAGCTTTTTATATTTGGTTGTTTATTCTGGAAATCGGCATGCTCGGCGTATTTATGGCGCGGGATTTGTTCCTGTTCTTTGTCTGTTTTGAATTGACTTTGGTCCCCGCATATTTCTTGATCAGCATATGGGGGATGTCTGAGCGCGTAAAAACCGCCAATCGCTTCTTGATTTATAACGGAATCGGATCGGCATTCATGCTGTTTGCTTTTATTTTGTTGATTCATGCGTGCGGGTTTCATGTCGTGGAACAAGGCCAGCAGCAATTTGCGTATTACAGCGGATCATTGGATATCGTCATGAGCCATGTATTCGAAGGAAGCGGGCAAAGCGCTTCGCTTGTCTTAACAGAAGGGCTGAAAACTGCGATCATTTTGCTTTTGCTCATTGCATTTGGAATCAAATTGCCCCTGTTTCCTTTTCACACTTGGATGTTGCATGTGCACAAGGAAGCCCCTGTGCCGGTCGTCATGCTGCATGCTGGAGTTATGCTGAAGATGGGGGCGTACGGCATCATTCGGTTTATCGTCTTTCTATTCCCTGATCGAGTAAGCGAAATGTCTTTGCTGATTGCAGTGCTGGGGCTGATCAACTTGTTATACGGGGCGGTTCTGGCTTTTGTTCAAACGGAGTTTCGTTTGCTGCTTGCTTACGCGAGCATCAGTCACATGGGAATCGTGATGCTCGGTCTTGCCTCGTTTAATGCGTCAGGACTTACGGGCGCGTTGTTTCAACTCATATCGCATGGACTGATTTCGGCATTGCTGTTTCTGATCATAGGAAGCATTTATGAACGGACGGGGACGACTTCGATCGATCAACTTGGAGGCTTGGCAAAGCCGATGCCGTTTATAAGCGGCATGCTGCTTGCCGCAGGGCTGGCGCTTCTCGGCCTTCCGGGCATGTCAGGATTCGTCGGAGAGTTTCTCGCTTTTGCAGGATTGTTTAAACCGTATCCGCTGCTGGCTGTTGCTGCAGCTTTAGGCATTATACTGACGGCAGCTTACGTATTGCGGGGAATTATGGCTTTGACGCATGGTCCGCTGCGGGGCGCAGCTGGAAAGATTCGTGATGCAAGGTTTGTTGAGGCCGTTCCGATGATCGTATTGATGGCGTTTATATTGCTCTTGGGCGTTTATCCCGCGGTGCTTGGCGATTTGTTTCAAATTTCGCTGTATCAAATTGTGACGCAGATAGGAGGTTAGTGCCGTGCGACTGCAAGCGAGTGATTTGTTTTACTTGATGCCTGAATTATCGTTGTTGATGGCTGCCGTTTTGCTGACCGTGCTGGATTTGATTCTGCCGGAATCAACCAGCCGCAAACGATTCGGATGGATTGCTGCAGCGGGAGTGCTCGTTTCCGGAGCTTTCGTCGTTTGGTTTATGTTTGATATCCGCGGCAATTCGGCTGAATATATCGTGCTTCTCGCACAAAGTTACCGCATCGATCAGTTTGCGAATAGTTTTAAACTGTTCATGCTGGCCGGCACATTGCTGGTGCTTTTGATGAGCATGGGTTCGTTGAAAAAAGAAGGGGTGGAGCACCGGGGAGAATATTATTATTTGATGCTTCCGGCGACAATCGGGGGCATGATCATGGCTTCATCGGCAGATTTGATTACGCTGTTTATCGGATTGGAACTGCTGAGCATCACTTCGTACATATTGGTGGGCATTCGCAAAAAGCATCTGCATGCGAATGAAGCCGCATTTAAATATGTTGTTTTAGGCGGGATCGCTACCGCATTTATTCTGTACGGCATGTCTTTCTTATATGGATTAAGCGGCAGCACGAATTTGGCACATATCAATGATGCTTTGCAGGGCATGGATCCAAGCTGGACGGCGATCGTTTATATCAGCTTCATTCTTATTCTGGCAGGACTCGCTTTTAAAATTGCGGCAGCGCCGTTTCATGCATGGGCTCCGGACGTCTATCAAGGCGCGGCGACTCCTGTCGCGGCCTATCTGGCCGTCGTATCCAAGGCAGCCGGGATCGCCATGCTGCTGAGAATTGCTTACAATGCATATTATGACGCAAGTTCCGGCACGCAGCCGATTGATGATCCGATGTTTGCAATGATTGCGGTCATTGCGGCAGCAGCGATGATCATCGGCAATACCGCTGCTTTAAGGCAAACGAATGTGAAAAGATTGCTCGCTTTGTCAGCCGTTGCCAATTCAGGATACTTGCTCGTTCCCGTTTCTTTGCAGCTGAGTCCGGCGCATGCCTCTAATTTTGCGGAAATTTACTTTTATTTTGTCGCGTACTTATTGATGAATATTGGAGCATTCGCAGTGCTTGCAGCCGTGAGTCATGTCAAAGGTCAAAGCGGCTTGGACAGTTTTGCGGGCTTGTATTATCGCGCGCCGTTTACAGCAGTCGCCATGCTGCTGTTTATTCTATCATTAGCCGGCATTCCGATTTCTGCAGGATTTGTGGGGAAATTTTATATTTTGACAGGCGCAGTGCAAATGCAAGCTTACTGGTTGGCGGCCGTCATGATTTTGACGAGCGTGATTTCCTATTACTACTATTTCCGCATTGTTCGGCAAATGTTTCTTAAAACAGACAGCAGTGCTGAAAAGCGGATCACTCTGCCAATTCCTCTGGCGGCAGTGATTTGGTTCTGTGCGGTTTCCACGGTTGTATTAGGCATTTTTCCGCAGTGGCTGCTTCGTCCTTTAGCCGACTTGTTTCAAGTATTTGGCGATTTGTTCATTATTTGATCAATAATTCTCTTTTTTTTACTTTCATTGTCAATTACTATTGATATGTAGGAGAGATACTTATACAATAATAAATAGTGTGCATATTATACTTTATTGCGCATCAACCGATTTAATAGATAAAGGACCGATGACGATGATGCGTATCCACATGCAAAATAAAAGGTTACACTTCATCAGCCTGTTCATGATTGCGGGCTTTTTCAGTCTGTTTATATGGATCCATCCAGGGCTGGCGGACGCATCATCGCAGGATGAGGAAATGACATGGATAGTTCGGTGGGAACAATCGCCTCCGGCTCATTTTTATGCAACGAGCGAAGTGGTGGATGACAACCCCTTCTTGAATATAACCGTTGCCAAACCGAAATCAGGCGCAGACGCAGCTGAATGGGTTCGTGATTGGGAGTCTTCGTCTTATGTAAAATACATACAGCCCAATCAGAAATTGAAAGTATCCGCTGTTCCCAACGATCCGCTGTTTGCTTCACAAGACTATTTGCAAACGATCGGCGCCGTGGAAGCATGGAAACACAGGACAGGAAACAAGGATATTACGATCGCTGTTGTGGATACAGGCATTGATCTTGAGCACAGCGATTTATCCGAGCGTTTAATAGACGGCGTGAACTTGCTTGATCCAGGATCTCCGCCGATGGATGATCATGGACATGGAACGAACATCGCTGGAATTATCGCCGCTGCTGCGAATAACAACCGCGGCATTGCCGGCATTTTGTGGGATGCTCGCATTATGCCGATTAAAGCGCTTGGTTCTGACGGAATGGGTGACGAATATAAGCTTGGGGAAGGAATATTGCATGCAGTCGACAATGGAGCGGATATCGTCTTGCTTTCGCTCGGTCTGCATCATTATTCTCCTTATTTGCATGAAATTATTGAGTATGCTGAAGAGAATGGCGTTCTGCTCATCGCAGCTGTTGGAAATGAAGGCAATGCCGTGAAATATCCGGCTGCTTATCCTACTGTGCTGGCTGTGGGAGGCGTGAATGCCGACCGCGAAGTTGCGTCCGCCTCCAACTACGGCCCTGAAGTCGATGTCGTGGCCCCGTGGCAAGTGTTTACAACGCGTTTAGGCGGCGAATACGGCACGATTGAAGGAACATCGATGGCTGCTCCGCAAGCAGCAGCGGCAGCGGCGCTCATATGGGCTCAATACCCTTCTTTTGAACCTTACCATATTCGCAATCTGATTCGACAATCTGCGTTGGATATTGGCGCTCCTGGATGGGACGAGCATTCTGGATACGGTTTGCTTCAGATTGACCGTGCGTTGACGATGGAATATGCAGATGACATGTTCGAGCCGAACAATTCGCAGTCAGAAGCCGCTCGGCTGTCGGTCAGTTCAGAAATGATCGGAGTCATCTCGACAGGGCAGGATGAAGACTGGTTTTGGCTGGCGAATCGTTATCCGGGTCAAGTAACAATAAACATCGAAACGTTAGATGATCAAGACGTTAATAAACTGCAGCTGCTTTATGCAGACAGTGAAGGAAATACTCGCACTTTCAACGATTTGTCTCAAGAAGTGATCGTGCCGGTTATGGACCAAAAAGCATATCTGGCTGTTCAAATGAAACAAAAAGATGCGAAAGAGTCGATTCCTTACCGCATAATTACTAGTTTTTCAATGAATCCGGATCCTTTTGAAGACAATGATGCCCAGTATAAAGCATATGTATTGCCCACGCGGGATCAGACAATACGCGGAACTTTTCATCAATTTGAAGATGACGATTGGTTCGTGATGTATTTAGAGCAAGAAGGAACGATGAAAATTAGAGCTTATACAGATACGAACCGAATCGATTTGGAATTATTGCTTCAGCAAGGCAACAAGAATCCGATTCGCATTGATTGGGGTGCGGATGGGGAATCGGAGTATTCCGGACCGATTGAAGTGGGGCCTGGGAAGTTTTATATTCGGGTAAAAAACTATCATCCGCACCCAGTGTCCGGATACTATTTTTTGAACGTAGAGTATAAACAAGCGTTTCAAGATCCGAATGAACCGAATGACAGACCGTTTCAAGCAACGCCTGTTTTGGACGATGTGATCTATCAAGGCGTGATTGATGCGGAACAGGACGAAGATTGGTTCATCTTTACAGTAGAGAAGGACAGTTCTGTAAATATTAACCTGACCGACATACCGAAGGATCGGATGATGTCGCTGAGATTGTATGACTCTGGCCAAAAGCAAATTTCTACCGACGTCAATATGCTTGGCTATGACAAAATAGAAATTGAAAGAGATTTGGAGCCTGGCAAATATTACATCCGATTGTCTGCAAACCAGCCTTTTAACTACCAGATGTATCAGCTTGAGGTGCAAGTCCATGAATTAGTTGCTGGATTGAAGGACATATCCGGGCATTGGGCGGAAGAATGGATTGTTGACATGAAGGAAAAAAATCTGATGAACGGATATGACGGCAACTATTTCTTTCCGGAAAAAGTGATTACCCGCGCTGAAGCAGCGGTTGTGCTGGGCAGATTGGTTTCGCCCGGAGACGCCCCTGATCCAGGTTTTGCTGATTTGCCAAGGGATCATTGGGCATTCGGAGATATTGCTAGAGTAACGAATGCCGGCATATTTACGGGATATCCGGACGGCAGTTTTCAGCCGAGTCGACCGTTGACGAGAGTGGAAATGACGGTTTTAATGGCACAGCTGCTTGACGTGCCGATCAATCCGCATCCGGAGCAAAGTCCATTTACAGACTTGGCGCATGATCATTGGGCTTTTCCTTATGTCATATACATGAAAAATGCAGGTTGGATCACAGGATATCCAGACGGTCAATTCCGTCCAAATCAAACAGCGACTCGAGCTGAATTTGCTTCATTTGTTTCAAGGGTCGTTAACCGTTAAAAGGAAGTGGGCGCATGAATTCAGATTACAGTTCGATCGGATTCACTCATTTGACAAGCATTATTCTGACACTGGCTTGCATTGCTGTTGTTTGGTGGCTCCTGCAATCCGTGCGATTTGATTTATTTATGAAAAATCCAAGTGCTTTTCAGATCAGAGGTTTGCAAGTCGTTTTGTCAATTGTGCTTGGGTATGCGCTGGGCAAGTTTTTCATGGACTATGCATACTGGTCCTCCATGTTGAAATGGATTTTTTAACGGTGATAAGATCTAGTTTTAAGACCAACCCTTAAGATCGAATATCATTTGGGATGTGGGACATAATAAAGGTGACCCCTTAAACAGGGAATTTGAAGCGAACAATGAACAATAAGGGTTCAAATTGTTCATCGGATTGATCGTACAGAAAAATGGAACGCGGAGGTCTAAAAATATGAGCAAAATCATCATCCGCGGTGGTAATCGACTTTCAGGCAAGGTGAAAATCAGCGGCGCTAAAAATGCAGTGCTGCCGATCATCGCTGCCTCTATATTGGGAAAAAAGGGGCTTAGTCTGATTCGAGAAGTTCCTCGATTGGACGACGTAACGACGATATGCGAAGTAGTTAAAGCGTTAGGAGCCAATGTCATTTACCATCAAGATGCGATACAAGTAGAAGCCCATGAGTTAAATACAGTTGAAGCCCCGCATGATTTGGTTCGCAAGATGCGTGCGTCCATCTTGGTTATGGGGCCGCTGCTTGCGCGCAAAGGGCATGCCCGGGTGTCGATGCCTGGAGGCTGCGCCATCGGCAGCAGGCCGATTGATCAGCATTTAAAAGGTTTTGAAGCGCTTGGAGCGAAAATAGAGATTGATCAAGGCTGCATTGAAGCTAAAGTCGACGGCCGGTTGAAAGGGAATAAAATTTATTTGGACGTGAGCAGCGTAGGGGCTACTGAGAATATCATGATGGCAGCAACTTTAGCAGAAGGCACGACTGTGATCGAAAATGCAGCCAAAGAACCGGAAATTGTTGATTTGGCGAATTTTCTAAATGCGATGGGAGCGAAAGTTCGCGGCGCCGGGACGGGCACGATTCGCATACACGGCGTGAATGAACTTCACGGTGTTGAACATTCTGTCATACCTGACCGCATTGAAGCGGGTACATATATGGCAGCAGCTGCGATGACGAATGGCGATGTCTATTTGGAAAATGTGATTACGGATCACTTGCGCCCTGTCATAGCAAAAATGGAAGAAATGGGTGTGCGGATTGATGAAGACGAGAATGGCTTGCGCGTGCGAACCGATCAGCGCCCTCTTCGCGCTGTGAATGTAAAAACGCTGCCTTACCCTGGTTTTCCTACAGACATGCAAGCACAGATGATGGCTTTATTGATGATCTCCGAAGGCACAAGTGTAGTAACTGAGACTGTTTTTGAGAATCGTTTCATGCATGTTGAAGAATTTAGAAAAATGAATGCTGATATTAAGATCGAAGGACAGACTGCTGTTGTAGAAGGCGGAACTCGGCTCAAAGGAGCGAAAGTTTGCGCTACAGATCTCAGAGCAGGCGCTGCATTAGTGCTTGCCGGATTGGCTGCTGAAGGGCGGACGATTGTAAGCGGCATTCATCATATAGACAGAGGATATGTCGATCTTGTTGATAAATTAAGCAAATTGGGTGCAGATATTGAACGCATTGATCCAGAACTTCAAGTTGACGCTGATCAGTCATCTCAAGATGTGCCGATCATATCTGCTCAACCGAGTTGGGCGTAACACAGTCAACAACGACCTTGGGACCAATTTTCCCAGGGTCGTCTTTTTTTGTTCTAAAAAGCAGCTGCCTCTCCATATATTGCAATAGAGAGAAAATGCGGACAAACAAGGAGGCAGTGTAGAATGAAATTATGGAGCAGATTTTTCACAAGAAAAAAAGAGCAGGCTGAAAAAGCAATGGAAGAAGAACAGTTGCTGCTGGATTTGGAGAAAGCGAAAGAAGAGTGGGATGCAGCGCGCATTCGACTGGATCAAGTCGTTGAAAAAGAAGAAATTGATTATGCCATTTATGCTTATGAAGCTGCTCAAAAAAGGTACGAGTTGCTGCTGAGACACGTAAGGAAAGCTAAAAACTTTTCTCCGCCTGAAATGAGCGAGGATAAAGATGATGCCGACACTGCTTCGCCAAACAACGCTCTTTCAAGCGGCATAGATTCAAAATTAGAGTCACAATTGGAAAAAGAAGAAGCTCATGAGGCCCAATCCAATGAACATCCAATGGAGAATAAAGCGGATGAAAGTGATCATCATAAAGAACAACAAGAACAGCAAAAAGACAGCAAGGAACAAACAAGCAGCTTAACCGAACATTTATATGCCCAAAAAGCAAAATTAAAAATCAATCCCTCTCGATTTCACTTGGTCTTTGATTTAAACAACAAAGGGCATATGAAAGGAGAAGGATGATGCAACAAACGCTTGTCATTATTTTTTTCGCTTCATTAATTATGTTGATTTTGGTTTTGTTAAAAAATAAGGAGGCAATCAAATGGATTTCGCTGCTTTTAGTGAATACTTTGGTTGCTTCTTTGCTGCTGTTTTTGTTAAATGTGTTTGATCTGTTAGGTCAGTACTTTATTCCTGTCAACATATATACAGTGCTCACAGTCGCTTTGCTTGGAGTGCCGGGCTTGCTGCTGATGCTGGCCGTTAAATTTTTTCTGCTGCCGTAATGCTTTCTAAACCATGATTGCAGGAGCGGGCAAAGCAGCCGGCGGCAAACGCACGGTTCCCCAAAAAACAAAAAATAAAAAAAGTATTGACGCGAAAGAAACAGTATGATATATTATAAGAGTCGCTGTTAAACGCCGGCTCGGCAAGAAGAGCTTGGTGA
>CALKAN010000051.1 GCA_937983035.1 uncultured Paenibacillaceae bacterium
GCACCGCCGAAGAGAATGCAGCGATTATTCGCGCTGTCTTTCTTGGCGAAAAGGGGCCGAGACGGGATGTCATCGCAGCGAATGCCGGCGCCTGTCTTTACATTACCGGTCGTTGCAACACGTTGAGGGAAGGGGTACAATTAGCTGAAGAACTGATCGACAGCGGCAAAGCAATGGAAAAATTACAACAGTTAATAGAATGCACAGGAGAGTTGAGCCATGTTTCTTGATAAAATCGTTGATAAAAAGCGGGAGGAAGTTGCGCAGCTTAAGCAAGGCTTCAGTCAGGAGCATTTTGAAAGCATCATCGCAACGCTGCCTCCTGCCCGTTCTTTTCATCAAGCGTTGACGAAAGACCGCAACCGTCAGATGGGATTAATCGCAGAAGTGAAGAAAGCTTCACCGTCAAAAGGATTGATCCGCGAAAATTTTGAACCGGCAGATATTGCAAAAGCTTATCAAGCTGCAGGGGCGGATTGTTTGTCCGTGCTGACCGATGCTCCGTTCTTTCAAGGGTCTAAAGCTTATTTAACCCATGTGCGCCAAACGACGAACTTGCCCATATTGCGCAAAGATTTCATCATCGATCCATTGCAAATCTACGAAGCCCGCGCGATCGGCGCTGATGCGGTATTGCTGATTGCCGCCATTCTTGACAAAGACCAGTTAGCGGAGTACTTGCAAATCGCACGCAAGTTGGGCATGGATGCGTTAGTTGAAGTCCACGATGAAGAAGAATTGCAAAACGCTTTAGACATTGAGGCAGAGCTGATCGGGATCAACAATCGCAATTTAAAAACATTTGAGACGAGTTTGAGCGTAACGGAGCGGTTGATCAAACATATTCCAGACGGCAAAACAGTGGTCAGCGAGAGCGGCATTTCCGAACCGAAGCAAATTGAAGAACTGCTGGAGATGAGGGTATCCGCTGTGCTGATCGGCGAACACTTTATGCGCCAAGACGATATCGAGCAGGCCGTTCATCATTTGATGGGCAATCGGAGAGAACAGCGATGAATGAGACGAATGCGGCGAAAGTAAAAATTTGCGGCATCCAGGAACTGGACCTGCTGAAAGAAGTCTGCACGCTGCAAGCCGATTATGTCGGTTTTGTCCTGGCCAACAGCCGCAGGCGCGTCACGATCAACGTCTTGAAAGAGTTGACAAAATATTTGAAGTCGCTCAAAAGCGCGGCTCCTTTGTCTGCAGGGGTTTTTGTAAATCCAAACGCAGAGGAGCTGGAGCGGATCGTTCAAGAGGCGCCGCTGGACATCGTGCAATTGCACGGTCAGGAGAGTCCGGAGTTGTGCATGTTTGTGAAAGAGAAACTCGGCTGCAAAGTCGCGAAAGTCGTTTCGGTGAAAGAGGCAGAACAGCAGCAATCGCTGTCAGATATCGCGGGGGAGGCTCCGGCCGCACCTTCAATTGGGATGTCATCCCTGAAATGAAAGAGTGGGCAAAGAAACATCAGATTGAATTCATGGTCGCCGGCGGCCTGAATCCGGACAATGTCAGACAATTAATGGAGCAGCATGCTCCAGACAGCGTCGATGTTTCCAGCGGCGTTGAGACAGATGGAAAGAAAGACATAAACAAAATCAAGATGTTCATCGAAAGGGTGAAGCAAAAGTGAGCCACGCACAACTGCCGGACATGAACGGCAGATTCGGCAAATTCGGAGGCAGATACGTTCCAGAAACATTGATGACCGCACTGCTCGAATTAGAAGAAGGTTACCGTCGTTATGCTAAAGACGATGCATTCATAGAGGAAATCCAAACATTGTTGAAACAATATTCCGGCCGGCCTACGCCGCTCTATTATGCGAAGCGGTTCAGCGAGGAATTGGGCGGAGCTAAAATATATTTAAAAAGAGAAGATCTAAATCATACCGGCGCACATAAAATCAACAATGCGATCGGACAAGCCGTTTTAGCCAAGAGAATGGGGAAAAAGAAAGTGATCGCGGAAACAGGCGCCGGTCAGCACGGAGTCGCAACAGCTACGGTAGCGGCATTAATGGGCTTTGAATGCAAAGTGTTTATGGGGGAAGAAGATACGAAAAGACAAGAGCTGAACGTGTTTCGCATGAACTTGCTCGGCGCTGAAGTGGTCCCCGTTGCGTCTGGCACCCGCACGTTGAAAGATGCGTGCAATGAAGCGCTCCGCTATTGGGTAAGCCATGTTGATGACACGTTTTATATTTTAGGTTCTGCTGTCGGCCCGCATCCTTATCCGATGATGGTCAGAGATTTTCAGCGGATTATCGGCGATGAGACGAAGCAGCAAATTTTAGAGCAGGAAGGCAAGCTGCCTGACATGGTGATTGCATGCGTCGGCGGAGGAAGCAATGCGATCGGCATGTTCTATCCGTTTATCGAAGACAAAGAAGTGCGTCTCGTCGGCGCGGAAGCTGCCGGCAAAGGAATCGATACTGCTCAGCATGCCGCTTCGATCACGAAGGGGACGCCAGGCGTTTTCCAAGGTTCCATGAGTTATTTGCTGCAAGATGAATATGGGCAAATTTTGCCCGCGCATTCGATTTCCGCAGGCTTGGATTATCCCGGCATCGGGCCGGAGCACGCTTATTTGAATGATATT
This sequence comes from uncultured Paenibacillaceae bacterium, assembly GCA_937983035.1. GTDB lineage: Bacteria > Bacillota > Bacilli > Paenibacillales > CALAME01 > CALKAN01. The sequence goes on from CALKAN010000051.1 coordinate 2,602, forward strand.
AAGCGCGCCGAATATGTCCCGATTACGGATAAAGAAGCGTTGGAAGCTCTCCAACTGCTCAGCCGCACCGAAGGCATTATTCCTGCGCTGGAAAGCGCGCATGCGTTGGCGCAGGCGATAAAAGCTGCTCCGAAGATGAAGCGGGACGAAGTGATCGTCGTGAATGTGTCCGGACGCGGAGATAAAGATGTTGAGCAGATCATGAATGTGCTGGGAGGCGGGAAGAGTGAATAAAATTGACGAGGTCTTTGCATCATTGCAGCAAACCGGGGAAACGGCCTTGATCCCGTTCATCACTGTCGGCGATCCGACGCCGGAGCTAACCGTCGAAATATTGAAGCAGGTCGAACGCGCGGGTGCTCACATGGTGGAATTAGGCGTGCCCTATTCCGATCCGCTGGCAGACGGACCTGTCATTCAGCGTGCTTCGCTCCGAGCTTTGAAGCATCGGATTACGATCAAGGATTGCATTCATATCGCGGCAAAAGCAAGAAAAGAAGGCGTGAACATGCCTTTTATATTGTTCAGCTATTATAACCCCATTTTGCAAGTCGGCGTGGAGGAAACGTTCCGGCTCTTAAGCGAAAATGAGATCAGCGGCGTGATTATTCCTGATTTGCCGATTGAAGAAAATGAGGAAGCGCGCCTCATTGCAGAACGTTACCAAATTCATTTGATACCTTTAGTCGCTCCGACTTCCAATCAGCGCATTGCAAAAATTACGGAACATGCTTCCGGTTTCGTTTATTGCGTATCTTCTCTCGGCGTTACCGGCGAACGTTCGCAGTTTGATGATCGGCTCGAGCAGTTCGTTCGGGAAGTGAAACAAATTTCAGCATTGCCTGCTGCGATCGGTTTCGGCATTTCCAGCCATGAACACGTAAAAAGGTTTTCACAATTCAGCGACGGAGTGATCATTGGCAGCGCGATTATCCGCAAAATTGAAGAAGTGGAGCATTTGCTGTTGGATGAAGATGCGAGAAGCGAAGGATTAGAGCAAATATATTCATTTGTCAGACAATTGAAATACGGCGAATGAGCCGCTGCAAAATCAAGTGGAAAGCAAGGCGCAAGTAAGGTACAATATGGACAGGCAATGATGAATAGATGAACAAAGGTACACCAGTGAAGGATGTGTGATTGAATGAAGCCGAAATCGAATATTGTCCATTTGCCGGTATATCAGCCGGGCAAGTCGATTGAAGAAGTAAAGAGAGAATATGGGCTGGAAGAAATTGTTAAACTTGCTTCGAATGAAAACCCGTTCGGCTGTTCTCCCAAGGTCAAAGATGCGCTGATGGCTGAATGGGAAAATACCCGCTATTATCCGGACGGAGCGAGCGTGGAACTGGCGAAGGCGTTGGCTGAGCATCTTGGCGTAGAGCCGAATCAATTGATTTTCGGCGCCGGCTCCGATGATGTGGTGCTGATGATTGCCCGGGCCTTCTTCGTATCCGGAGACGAAACGATCATGGCTGACCGCACGTTCCCTCAATATAAGCACAACGCTCAAATTGAAGGGGCAGTCTGCATCGAAGTGC
>CALKAN010000052.1 GCA_937983035.1 uncultured Paenibacillaceae bacterium
CCTTTCTCCTGATGGGCCTGCTTCATGCGCTCAAGCCGTTTTTTTTCGCTGGAAAGATAAGCTTTGTCCAACAGCCATTCAGCCGCGTGGTCAGCGTCATAATTCATTTCCCATTGATTATACGCTCGAACATATCGATACAGCGCTTTTCTCCAATCCAAGGGAAACACTCCCCGCGAAAGTAGTCGTTACCCAAATATATGCGCTCCATGAAGCGTGCATGCCAGGATCTGTTCAGAGCGTTCGTCCGGATCCATTGCGAAAGCAGCGCCTTTATGCCCAAATTGACGGCTTGTCTAAATCAGTCCAATCACAGCATGCAAGCCTGCTGCTGCACAAGGAGAATTGCCGCTTATTGCAATTGTCTCCAATTATCGACAGGCTGTGCTCTTTCTAGTACAATATATGCGGTAAAACCTTTACGATGGCGCGTAAAAAGGGTATACTAAATAATGTAGATATTATGAAATGTCGTTTCATCAGGCGAAACAACTAACGCTTATTTTTATCATGTAGAAGGAGGAGACATCTATGTCCAACCGCGATCCTTTTGCAACGAAGAGCGAACTGAAAGTCGGCGGCAAGACTTACCGGTACTATTCGCTCAATAAGTTGCAGGAACAAGGATTTCCTAATGTTTCTAAACTTCCTTATTCCATTAAAGTATTGTTGGAAGCAGCCATTCGCAATTTAGACGGCCGCGCAGTCACGGAAGAGCACGTCAAGCAAATTGCAAACTGGGCGGACCACAAAGGAACGGATAAAGCAGAAATTCCTTTCGTGCCCGGACGCATCGTATTGCAAGACTTTACTGGCGTGCCTGTCGTCGTTGACCTCGCTGCAATGCGGGACACGGTTGCCAAAGCAGGATTGGATCCGAACAAAATCAATCCGCTTGCGCCGGTTGATCTCGTCATTGACCACTCCGTCATGGTCGACGCTTTCGGCAACGAGAAAGCGCTCGAGTTCAACATGCAGCGTGAATTTGAACGGAACGAAGAAAGATATCGTTTCCTGCGCTGGGCACAGGATGCGTTTGACAACTTCCGCGCCGTTCCTCCGGCAACAGGAATCGTTCACCAAGTGAACCTGGAATATCTCGCTACGGTGGCAGCTACCCGCGAAAGAGACGGCGTCGTGGAAGTATATCCGGATTCCCTCGTGGGCACGGACTCTCATACGACCATGATCAACGGTCTCGGCATCGTCGGATACGGCGTCGGCGGAATCGAAGCAGAAGCCGGCATGTTGGGTCAGCCGCTTTATTTCGTAGCGCCTGAAGTGATCGGATTCAAGCTGACGGGAAGCCTGCCGGAAGGCGCAACAGCTACAGACTTCGCATTGACAGTCACAGAAATGCTGAGAAAGAAAGGCGTTGTCGGCAAGTTTGTTGAATTCTTCGGCCCTGGCCTGAGCAACATCAGCTTGGCAGACCGCGCAACCGTCGGCAACATGGCGCCGGAGTACGGTGCAACGATCGGATTCTTCCCGGTAGACCACGAGTCGCTGAACTATTTGAGACAAACAGGCCGTCCAGAAGAACTGATCGAGCTTGTTGAAGCGTACTACAAAGAGCAAGGCATGTTCCGCACGGACGATTCTCCGGATCCGATCTTCTCCGATGTCATTGAATTGGATCTGTCCACGGTGCAGCCGAGCTTGGCCGGTCCGAAGCGTCCGCAAGACCGCATTAATCTCAGCGACATGAAACAGAAATTTAACGAAATTATTAGAAAGCCGATTGAAGAAGGCGGATACGGACTGTCCGAAGAGAAAATCAACGAAAAAGTTGAAGTCAAGCATCCGGACGGACAAACTTCCGAATTGACCACGGGTTCGGTCGTCATTGCTGCGATTACAAGCTGCACAAACACTTCCAACCCGAGCGTCATGCTGGGAGCAGGACTGCTGGCTAAGAAAGCCGTGGAGAAAGGCCTGAAAGTGAAGCCTTACGTGAAAACAAGCTTGGCTCCAGGATCCCTTGTCGTTACCGAATATTTGAAAAAAGCCGGCTTGATGGAACCGCTGGAGGAACTCGGTTTCTACCTCGCTGGTTACGGCTGCACGACTTGTATCGGAAACAGCGGACCGCTTCCGGATGAAGTATCAGAAGCGATCGCTGAGCACGATCTGACCGTTGCGTCTGTTCTCAGCGGAAACCGGAACTTTGAAGGCCGCGTGCACGCGCAAGTGAAAGCCAACTACTTGGCTTCGCCTCCGCTTGTTGTCGCTTATGCTCTTGCCGGCACAACTAACATCGATTTGACGTCCGAGCCGATCGGCTATGGCAAAGACAACGAACCGGTGTATTTGAAAGATATCTGGCCGTCTAACCAAGAGATCAAAGAAGCCATTGATTCGGCGATGAGCCCAGAAATGTTTAAAGAGAAATACAAAGATGTGTTCCGTTCTAACCCGCGTTGGAACGAGATTCCGGTGACGGAAGGCAAGCTGTATGAATGGGATGAGAATTCCACGTACATTCAAAATCCGCCGTTCTTCGAAGGCCTGACGACTGAAGTCGGCGACATCGAAGAAATTAAAGGCGCTAAGACGCTTGCCCTGCTTGGCGATTCCGTAACGACAGACCACATTTCCCCAGCTGGAAACATTGCTGAAAACAGCCCGGCCGGGAAATATTTGAAAGAGCGCGGGGTCGAGCGCAGAAACTTCAACTCCTACGGTTCCCGCCGCGGCAACCACGAAGTGATGATGCGCGGTACGTTCGCCAACATCCGCATCCGCAACCAAATGGCTCCTGGCACAGAAGGCGGATATACGACGTATTTGCCAACGAACGAAGTGATGACGATCTATGATGCAGCGATGAAATACAAAGAAAACAACACGCCGCTCATCGTCATGGCAGGCAAAGAATACGGCACAGGAAGCTCCCGCGACTGGGCTGCCAAAGGAACGCTGCTGCTCGGCGTGAAAGCTGTCATCGCTGAAAGCTTCGAGCGGATCCACCGCAGCAACTTGGTCGGCATGGGCGTTCTTCCGCTTCAATTCGAAGAAGGCACCAGCTGGAAATCACTGGGCATTACCGGAAAAGAAACGTTCAACATCATCGGCTTGAACAATGACATCCAGCCTGGACAAACGATCAAAGTAGAAGCTGTGCGCGAAGACGGATCGAAATTCGAATTCAACACGATCTGCCGTCTCGACAGCTTGGTGGACATCGACTACTACCGCAACGGCGGCATCTTGCAAACCGTCTTGCGTCAGTTGATGGCTCAATAATATCCATCATATGCAGCAAGAGCCCGCTCTTTCGAGCGGGCTCTTTTCATATTGCCGTAATGTTTCTCGCACATGTATTGCGCAATCATAATCATCTCATCATTTTTCCCATTCTTGCAGCTGCATCCATAATAATCTGCGAATATTGCTCCATTTTAGCCGAGGTTAAGCGATTGGACGGGCCGGAAACCGACAGTGCGGCAATCAATTGACCGGATTGGTTAAAAATCGGAGCTGCCACTGCTGCCGCGCCTGTTTCTCTCTCCTCAATGCTCGTCGCGTACCCGGCTTGGCGAATCTCTTGCAATTGCCGTTTGAACTCCTCGATGTCAACTGCTTCTTGCCATTGTTTATCTTCAAATATTTTTTGCCGCACGCTTTCATCTTCGAACGCGAGCAAAATTTTGCTCGATGCGCCGACATAAAGCGGCAGGCGCACGCCTACCGGCGCAACCCTGCGGATCGGATGATTGCTTTGAACCGCTTGAATGCGAATTCTCTCCTTGCCGTCGCGCACATACAAGCTCACCGTTTCTCCCAGCGCATCGCGAAGCTTTTCCATTTCCGGCAAAAACAGAAGCGCGGGATCATCTGCTTGCTGCAAATTAGCGACCAATTCCCAAATGCGGTAACCGAGCTTATACTTATCCGTTTTGGCATCTCGGATCACGAACCCTTTGCTTTCTAAAGAACCGAGCAGCCGATAAGCTGTGCTCTTATGAAGATTCACTCGCTGCGCCACTTCAGTCAAGCTTAAATCTGAAGCATCGGCAAAGCAGAGCAAAATATCGAGCGCTCGTTCCACTGCTCTTACAGTGCCTTTTTCCTGCATGATCACCACCGCCTTCAGTTTCATGCAATGAAACTTGGTTACATAAAAGTATACCATTATGAAGTGGCTCGCACAACTTGAACTGTCGCAGCGAACAAAACATGATCTTGCCGAATGCTTAAGCCCAACCATATGTTTTGAGTTTCATCACAGCCTTCCAGCGTCTCCATCCTCTTCATTCTCCTCTTTCACTCATACGCCATCGACGGCGCGGACTATTGCTTTTCATCTCTGCATAAATATCTCTATTAGGCTTAAATAACCGATTAAAAAAAAGATAAGGAGGTTCAGCGGATGTTAAACATTTACGGGCATCTGATGCCTTTGCGGATATTAGAAGAAATCGAATTTTGGAAAAAGCAAGAAAGCGAGCATACGGTCGTCATACGCGAGCTGCTGCCGCATTTAGAACCAGAATACCGCACTTTGCTTGAACAGTGGAAATTGTTATTTGACCGAACCGAGCAAGAAGCATCCAGACTGATCGAGATCTGCCAACATCAACCTCAAAAAAAGGCGCCGGACTTATCTGCACTGATCGAAGCGTCTGTTCACCAATCTAAAGAATTCATCCGGCAGCTCCATGTCATGATGCAGCAAAGCGCTGTCATCGCCGGCAATGACATCGCGCAAACCGTGTTATTGCACATTATTGACGAATCCGATTATTTTCTTAAAGTGCTGGATGAACATTTGCCTTCGCGCAAGACGCAGCACCGCTCTGCTTCAACAGAAGAACATTCAGATGCCGCTTCGGAAACAGCACTTCGCAGCGATAACGATGCAGACGATCAACTGCCTCTGCTTAAGCCAGTGCCCATCGGCAAGCATAAACTTCCTCCGCTGCCTTATGCTTATCATGCGCTCGAACCGCATATCGACGAACAGACGATGCGGCTTCACCATGACAAGCATCACCAAAGTTATGTAGACGGACTCAATGCAGCGGAGAAAATGATGGCTGCGGCGAGAGATACGGGAGATTTCGCTCTAATTAAGCATTGGGAAAGAGAAGCCGCTTTTCATGGTGCCGGCCATTACTTGCATACGATTTTTTGGAACATTATGAAGCCGAACGGAGGCGGAAAGCCGACAGGTCCGATCGCCAAGCAAATCGACCAAGACTTCGGGAGCTTCAACCGATTCAAACAACATTTTTCACAAGCAGCTGAAAAAGTCGAAGGCGGCGGATGGGCGATCCTCGTCTGGAGTCCGCGCAGTCATCGACTTGAAATTTTACAGGCGGAAAAACATCAAAATTTATCGCAATGGGACGTCATCCCGCTGCTCGTTCTCGATGTTTGGGAACATGCCTATTATTTGAAATATCAAAACGAACGGGCCAAATATATCAGCGCATGGTGGAACACAATCAACTGGGAGCATGTCAATGAACGATTCGAAAGCGCCCGCCGTTTGATTTGGCATCCATACTAATGATTTAACCGCTGGCGCTCATTGCAATGAAAGCTTCATATCCGTTTATGCAAACAAAATGGCGTGAACCTTCATTGAAGGACACGCCATGACTCATCATATCTATGCCAAATGCGGCTCTTTCAACCTTTCAAATGCGCCATAAATTCAGCGCGAAGGGCTGCATCTTGGCGAAACAGACCGCGCACGGCCGAGCTGACCGTCTTGCTGCCGTATTTCTTTACGCCCCGCGAACACATGCACAAGTGCTCTCCTTCCACAACGACCATCACTCCTTGCGGGCGAAGCACTTCATCCATCGTATCGGCAATTTCGGTTGTAATTCGCTCCTGCAGCTGCAGCTTGCGGGTAACCGCATCCACCAGCCGCGCAAATTTGCTTAATCCGGCGACTTTGCCGCTCGGTATATATCCGACATGAACATGGCCGAAGAAAGGAGCCATATGATGTTCGCACATGCTATAATAAACGATGTCTTTAATAATAACTAACTCTTCGTGCTGTTCATCAAACGTTACCCCTAATATTTCGTGCGGATCCGAATGATATCCAGACAATATTTCTTCATACATGCGCGTCACGCGCGCAGGCGTTTCCACAAGGCCTTCCCTGTCTGGATCTTCCCCGATTAAACGAAGGATTTCTTTAACGTGGTATTCAATTTGCTCTCTGTTTTTCCTGACCATTTCGTTGCGGTATTCATGTGAGTGCATTACAGCTACCCCCCTTCTCCAGCCGGCGGATCGATTATTTCCATTTATGATTTTTCAACATTCTTTGCATTTGCTGCATCTGCTGCCTGTTGACATTGTATCCCATCTTCTTCGCCATCTGCTGGATCATTTCCGGATTTTTCTGCATGTTTTCAAGTTGTTTTCTTAAATAAAAAACGCCAATAAAAAAACCCCCGATTAATCCGATGATTAATGCCAGGACCGGAATGAACACATCCCAAAACAAAGCTGCTCACCTCAACTATTATGTTCAAACGGCACAAACCGCAAAGCATCCGCAAAAATCGACATGCTTGCTTTCTCACCGCTCATTCAGCAAAAGTACAGACTTTATAATAGCATGGATGGACAATGAATACAACTTAAGCGATGATCAATTTAAAAAATTGCCGGACAAGACGTTAAGAACGGCGCAGAGAAATATTTGCCGCTTTTATAGATTCACATCAAAACATATAAAAAAAGACCGCAGCCGGCCTCTGCTAAAGCATTCTTTTTGAAAAATCATTTTCTAATTGCAGCAACATTCGCTTAATATGCAAACCGCCCCCGTATCCGATCAACTGTCCGTTCTGTCCAATCACCCGATGACAAGGCACGATGATCGAAATCGGATTGCGATTGTTTGCTCCCCCTACGGCGCGCATGGCTTTTTCATTTCCGATTATCGCAGCGATATCCTTATAAGAGCAGGTTTCTCCATATGGAATAGTTTGCAACGCAGACCACACCTTGCGCTGAAAAGACGTGCCTTTCAA
>CALKAN010000053.1 GCA_937983035.1 uncultured Paenibacillaceae bacterium
AGCGCCGATGGTACTTGGACCGGGAGGTCCTGGGAGAGTAGGACGCTGCCAAGCCAAAACGAAGTCTCGATGGAAGCATCGAGGCTTTTTTTGTTTTAAATGCATTTGAGTCGTTACGGAAAGGATCCATGATTGCAAAGTATGGACGATGGTCAAGGGAAACATTGGGACCGTTCATATTCAGTAATAACTTAAGATTCCAACTCGCATAATACTCCTAAAAAGGAGTGAATGCATTTTGAGCCCAAAACATCGCCTTATATTGCCATCTGTGATCATTTTTATGTTATTGCACCACCTTGTTTTTCCCGCCGCATTAACTCATGCAAATTCAAGTGCCGTTCATGCGAGTGAAGACGAATTTGTATTCGATCCATGGATAAAAGAACGAGTAAAAGCGAGAGGGATTTATGTTTCGAGCTGGATGGCGGCTTCCGATCAATTTGATCAATTAGTTGAATTGGTGGAAAAGACGGAATTAAATGCCATGGTTATAGATGTAAAAGATGACAACGGCTTATTGACGTATCGATCTGAATTCGATGAGATTAAGCGTTGGAATCAACATTATAAACCATTAATTCCAGATATGGCCAAATGGCTGAGTAAATTAAAGGAAAAAAATATTTATGTGATTGCTCGGATCGTGACGTTTAAAGATTCCAACTTAGCGCGGCAGCAGCCGGAATGGGCATTGCAGAAAGCAAACGGCGAGTTGTGGCATGACCGGCAAAACAATTATTGGCTTGATCCTTATCATGAAAAAGCATGGGAATACAATTTAAATATTGCTAAAGAAGCAGCAAAGTTAGGTTTTGATGAAATTCAATTTGATTATGTTCGTTTTCCGGAAAATGAAGCGAAAGTGGATCAGGAAGTTGTTTATAAAAATTCGAAACAATGGTCAAAACCAGATAATATTATGCAATTTTTAAAGCAAGCGCGGAAAGAGCTGCACGGTTATCCTGTTTTTATATCAGCTGACGTATTCGGTCTTACGACTTCATCTGCTGATGATATGGGCATCGGTCAAGATTGGAAGCAAATTTCAGAAACGGTTGATTATATTTGCCCGATGGTCTATCCATCCCACTACAGCGAAGGTTCATACGGCATTCATCATCCTGACTTGCATCCATATCGCGTGGTGCGCAAAGCAATGCTGGATGCATTAAACAAAAATAGCGAATTGATGAAAAAAGGCGCAAATGCTGCCATCATCAGACCTTGGTTCCAAAGTTTTTCTGCCACGTGGATGGATGCTCACCAAATTTATCATTTAAAACAAATTGAAGAACAAATTAAAGCAGCGTCTGAATTAGGGATCGATGAATATCTTCTGTGGAATGCAAGAAGCAATTATGATGTATTGCAACATGAATCGATCGAAACGAAAAAGTAACGTTTCAACCATTTGAATGCATCTCAAAAGCGACTTCTCTCATGGGCGGCTTGACCAACAAAATCCCATCTGCTAAGATCTTAATATTATACAAATTCATGTACGATCGATAACATCAAGGAGGTATATTGTGGTGTGGGAAAACAAGTTTGGCAAAGAAGGTTTGACATTTGACGATGTGCTGTTAATGCCACGAAGATCCGAAGTTTTTGGCCGCGAAATCGATGTTTCAACCGAATTAAATGACAAAATTAAATTGAATATTCCGTTATTCAGCGCTGCGATGGATACAGTTACGGAATCGAGATTGGCCATAGCGATTGCCAGAGAAGGCGGTATTGGCATTATTCATAAAAATATGTCGATTGCAGAGCAAGCAGAAGAAGTGGATCGTGTAAAAAGATCGGAAAGCGGAGTAATCACGAATCCATTTTCACTCACACCTGATCATCGTGTATATGATGCGGAAGAATTGATGAGCAAATACCGCATTTCCGGTGTGCCGATCGTGAATGAAGAAAATAAGCTGGTCGGGATATTGACGAATCGTGATTTGCGGTTTATTCATGATTATTCCATCCGCATCGATGAAGTCATGACTAAAGAAAATTTAGTGACGGCTCCAGTTGGCACAACTTTAGAGCAAGCCGAGGTTATTTTGCAGCAGCATAAAATTGAAAAATTGCCGCTCGTTGATGAAAATAATGAGTTAAAAGGTTTGATCACGATTAAGGATATTGAAAAGGCGATACAATTTCCTAATGCGGCCAAAGATCAGCAAGGGCGGCTGCTTTGCGGGGCTGCTGTCGGCGTATCCAAGGACGTCATGGAACGGGTCAAAGCGCTGGTGGAAGTTGGCGTAGACTTAATCGTCGTAGATTCTGCCCACGGTCATCATATCAATATTTTAAATACAGTGCGGCAAATACGGGAACAATATCCTGATTTAACGATTTGTGCGGGAAATGTGGCCACTGCTGAAGGAACAAGAGATTTAATTGAAGCTGGAGCTTCGATGGTTAAAGTAGGGATCGGACCGGGATCAATTTGCACCACTCGTGTCATTGCAGGCATAGGCGTGCCGCAAGTGACAGCCATTTATGATTGCGCGACTGAAGCGAGAAAGCATGGAGTGCCGATCATAGCGGACGGCGGGATTAAATATTCCGGAGATATTACGAAAGCTTTGGCTGCCGGAGCAAATGCCGTCATGATCGGAAGTTTGTTTGCTGGAACTGAAGAGAGTCCGGGCGAATCCGAGATCTTCCAAGGACGCCGGTTTAAAGTATATCGCGGAATGGGTTCATTAGGCGCAATGAAAAAAGGCAGCAAAGACCGTTATTTCCAAGAAAACGAAAGCAAGCTCGTTCCGGAAGGAATTGAAGGCCGGGTGCCTTATAAAGGGCCATTGGCGGACACGGTTTATCAATTGATCGGCGGATTGCGTTCCGGCATGGGGTATTGCGGAGCGGCAAATTTAAAAGAACTTCAAGAAGAAACCCAGTTTATTCGCATTACAGGAGCCGGCTTAAGAGAAAATCATCCGCACGATGTTCAAATTACAAAGGAAGCTCCGAACTATTCCCTATAATTGAACATAATTCATTAAAAACCGCAGATTTGGGCAGGGATGAACCCTGCCCTTATTCACTGTTTTCCGCTTGGAATTTCATGCGTAAACGGGAATTTGACTTTCATTTGTTCAGATGCATGTGTTACAATAATGACTGTGTATGTTTATCAAGCATTTTTATTTCATATAAAGAGGAGAAAGTGGGAAGCACATGAAAGAGCGAGGGCATAACAGTTTTCGATGGATCAGCATTTTAATCATGTTCAGCTTGATCTTCACTCCGTTGAATCATGCATTCGCTGAAACTCCGTCAAATCCAAGTTTGCAGTTAGATGTTAAAGCAGCCATATTAATTGAAGCAGAAACCGGACAAGTGTTGTATGAGTATAATGCAGACGAGCTGCGTCCGCCTGCGAGCATGACGAAAATGATGACCGAATACTTAGTGATGGATGCGGTAAAAGCAGGCAAAATTCGATGGGATGACATCGTTACGATCAGCAAAAGAGCAAGTTCAATCGGCGGATCCGGCCAGCTGATTGCAGAAGGGCAAAGGTATACGGTCCGTGACTTGTTTCGCATGATGTCGATTTACTCGGGAAATGATGCGTCGGTAGCATTGGCTGAATATGTGTCCAACTCAGAGGAAGCTTTTGTTGCTGAAATGAATAAAAAAGCGAGAGAGATTGGATTGTCGGAAGGCGCATATTTTGTAAATGCAACTGGACTTGAGAATGAACATTATGGCAACTGGGCGCCTGACACAGAGGGAAGAACGCTGATTTCAGCAAGGGATGCCGCATTATTGGCTCAAAGCTTAATCAAAACCCATCCTGACATTCTCGAATTTACCAGCACGCCGCAAGCCCGCCGCATTGAAGGCGATGAATCGACGGAATTAATGAACAATTGGAATTGGATGCTGGAAGCCTGGATTCCTTTTGACAATATATTTTCAAGGCAATATGCGTATGAAGGTTTGGACGGCCTGAAAACGGGTTATACGAGCGCTGCCGGCTATTGCTTTACAGGCACGGCTGTCAGAGGAGACATGCGATTAATCAGCGTGGTCATGGGAACGGAGAGTGAGCCGAAGCGGTTTCAGGAAACGGCCAAATTGTTAGACTACGGTTTTAATAATTTTGAGAAGAGAACGGTGCTGACAGCGAAAAGCGAAATCGAATCATTAAAGATGGTTCCCATTAAGAAAGGGAAAGAAAAAGAAGTCAATGCAGTGATCGAAGAAGGCGTTTCTTTGATCGTGCATAAAAATGCCAAGGAAGAGGACATTTTGATCGAACCGGTTGCTCTGGAACCTGATGATTTGATTGCGCCGATTGAACAAGGGCAGAAAGTCGGCACGGTTACAGTCGTTTATGATGGTCCTGTCGGCAAAGAAACGATTACCGTAAATTTGGTTGCGGCAGAAGATATTGAAAAAGCCGGCTGGATTCGATTGTTTTTTCGATCGATTGGTACGTTTTTCTCCAATGTGTTTTCAGGGATTAAAAATATTTTTTAATGGATGGATGATTCAGGGGGTAGATTAACGTGGAAAATGTAACAGAACTAGCGAAAAGAGAAAAGATCAACCAACTAAAAGGCGGCGTCATCATGGACGTCATGAACGTGGAACAAGCCAAAATTGCTGAAGCGGCTGGGGCAGTCGCAGTTATGGCATTGGAAAAAGTTCCGGCTGACATTCGAGCGGCCGGCGGAGTTGCACGTATGGCAGATCCATCAATTGTCGAAGATGTTATTAATGCTGTTTCGATTCCGGTGATGGCGAAAGTGCGGATTGGCCATTATGTAGAAGCAGGAGTGCTGGCGACGTTAGGCGTAGATTGCATCGATGAAAGTGAAGTGCTGACCCCCGCCGACGATGTGTTTCATATTAACAAGAAAGAATTTTCAGTGCCGTTCGTTTGCGGTGCAAGAGATCTTGGAGAAGCGCTTCGACGCATCGGTGAAGGAGCTGCCATGATCCGCACGAAAGGGGAGCCGGGAACCGGAAATATTGTAGAAGCCGTGCGGCATATGCGCAAAATGGTCGGACAAATTAAGAAAGTGCAAAATATGACTTTGGATGAACTCATGGTTGAAGCGAAAAATTTAGGCACTCCGTATGAATTGTTGTTGGAAGTGCATCAAACCGGAAAACTGCCGGTTGCTAATTTTGCCGCCGGCGGAGTGGCTACGCCAGCGGATGCCGCATTGATGATGCATTTAGGCGCTGACGGTGTATTCGTTGGGTCCGGCATTTTTAAGTCGGACAATCCTGAGAAATTTGCCAAAGCGATTGTTGAAGCAACGAAGAACTATAATGATTACGAATTAATTGCGAAGTTGTCCAAGAATTTAGGAACTCCGATGAAAGGCATTGAAATTTCGAGTTTGGATGCAGCGGACAGAATGCAAGATCGCAGCGTGTAATGAAGTTGCTGTTTCAGAGGGAGGTGTCATTACTTGCTGGATGTTCGAAGATTTAGAAACGAATTTGATCAAGTGAAAGAAGGATTGTCCAACCGAGGCGTGACGCAAGAAGAAATTGAAAAATTGACTCAGTTGGACCAAAGGCGCAGAGAATGGATTTCGGAAACGGAGCAATTAAAAAACCGGCGTAATGTCGTTTCTCAAGAGATAGCAACGAAAAAGCGCAATGGTGAGGAAACGAATTCGTTAATTGAAGAAATGAAAGAAGTTTCCAATAAGATCAAACAATTAGACGATCAGCTCAGAGAATTGGAATCAGAGTTTGAGCGGCATTTATTGTCGATTCCTAACGTGCCGCACAGCAGTGTGCCCGTGGGATTGTCTGAGGAAGACAATGTTGAAATCAGAACATGGTCAGAGCCGAGAACGTTTGATTTTGAACCGTTGCCGCATTGGGAAATAGCCGATAAATTAGACATATTGGATTTCGAAGCTGCAGCAAAAGTAACCGGTTCTCGATTTGTATTTTATAAAGGATTAGGCGCCAGATTAGAAAGGGCGCTGATCAACTTCATGATGGATTTGCATGTCGATGAGCACGGTTATGAAGAGATGCTTCCTCCTTTGATTGTCAATCGAGACAGCATGATCGGCACAGGGCAGCTGCCGAAATTTGAGGATGACGTCTTTAAGATTGAAGACAGTGATTACTTTTTAGTGCCTACAGCTGAAGTTCCAGTAACGAATTATCATAGAGAACAGATCTTAAGTGCTGATGATTTGCCTAAGAAATATGCGGCTTACAGCGCATGTTTTCGTTCAGAAGCGGGTTCTGCCGGAAGAGATACGAGAGGTTTGATCAGGCACCATCAGTTTAATAAAGTTGAACTAGTATATTTGACAAAACCGGAACATTCATATGAATTACTGGAAGAATTAACGAGTCATGCTGAGAAAGTGCTGCAATTGTTAGGATTGCCGTATCGAGTGATGAGCTTGTGCAGCGGCGATCTGGGCTTTTCTGCCGCCAAGACATACGATATTGAAGTTTGGCTGCCAAGCAGCGGCACTTATCGGGAAATTTCTTCTTGCAGCAATTTTGAAGACTTCCAAGCACGTCGGTCTATGTTGCGATTTCGAAGAGAACCGAAAGCAAAACCGGAATTCGTCCATACGCTGAACGGTTCAGGCTTGGCAGTTGGACGCACCGTGGCAGCCATATTGGAAAATTACCAAAATGAAGACGGTTCTGTATCGATTCCTGAAGTGTTGCAGCCTTATATGCGTGTGGATAAGATCGCAAAGTCTTAACGCTAATATGCCTCGGTGAACGAATGACAACAAGTTCACTGAGGCAACATTCAATTATTTTAGTGTTGATATTTACTCACGATTCGTGATATAATATATGTTGCATGATAAAACACCATATGTTATGGAGAGGTGGCCGAGTGGTTGAAGGCACTGGTCTTGAAAACCAGAGAAGGGGCGACTCTTCCGTGGGTTCGAATCCCACCCTCTCTGCCATTAAACTAAAAACAAACACCGCAAGGTGTTTTTTTATTGCAGAGAGACCGGGATGAGAACCCACGGCGGGGTTCGTCGGAGCA
>CALKAN010000054.1 GCA_937983035.1 uncultured Paenibacillaceae bacterium
AGATATTGCCAACGTGCAAGTCAATGCCGCTCTGAACAGCTATGTCAGCGGGAAAGATGTGAACACGGCGCTGAGAGAAGCAAGCGAAGCGGTGAATCAGCAAATTCAAGAAAGGCTTGGCGGTTCGTAAGCGAAGCGGGCAATCAGACAACTTGTTCTGAGCATGCTTTTATTTGCGGTTGACCTCCATCACGGATTGCGCATGTTCAACCATTTTGCGGTATTCTTTCGGCGATGTGTGCGTCACTTGTTTAAATTTCCGATTAAAATGGGTAATGTTCATATATCCGATCCGCTCGGCAATCTCGATAATTTTCAGCTCCGTTTCTTTCAGCAAGCGCTGAGCTTCTCTTATTCGGAGCAAGTGCAAATATTCTTTAAAGTTTAAACCGGTCGTTTGCTTGAAGATGCGGCTGAAATAATACGGACTGATGTAAAATCGGCTGGAGATCATTTCTAAAGTGATGTTTTGATGGTAGTTTTCTTGGCAGTAGGCAATAATGTCCGCGATTTTCCGGCCGACGGAGCTCAGCTCTGCCTGCTTAGACTCTTCTGCTTTTCGAGCGGCATAGACGAGCAATTGAATCAGCAAAGCTTCTAAATATAAATGGTTCCCTTCGCGGCAACTTTTTTTGTATTCTTTTACCATTTGAAAAAGAAGGCTTTCGATGAAGTTTTGTTCTTGTCTGTTAAAATGAACGTGTTTGCCCGGACCCCGAAAAGTTGAAAACAATAAATGTTTGTCTCGTTCATTGTGCCTTTCCAAAAACCGATCAGTAAAATAAATTAAAATTCGTTCATGTCCCGGCTTGCCGCCTTCCACTGTTTTATGAATGTTATGTTTGTCAATAAACAGCATGGAACCTTTTTTCACTGGATAAGAACGATCCTCAATATAGTAAATTCTTTCGCCTGCCGCCAAATAGTAGATTTCATAGTAATCGTGACAGTGGTAGCCCAGCATTCCCGACATCCCCGTTTGCTTCGCTACGGTAATTTGGAAGTCTTGATTCATTAACATCCCCCTTTATATGAATATTTAAAAACAGGATAACAAAAATAGGAAATATATGCAAAATAATAGAGGAAATCATAGAGCAAAAACAGCAAAGTTCGCGTTTTTTGAGCAAGGTTATTCGTAGATGCAGGGAAAAGAACAATTTTATAATGGAACTAATGAAAGAAAAAGAGACATGCGCTTCTCATTTTTTTGAATGCGGTTACTTTTCTATCAAGTTGGAGGGGAGGTTGAAGGCATAAAGAGAAGAATGGCCGTGAAAAGCTCAGTGAACATATAGAGATGATAGACGTCAAGGGGAGAAACGATATAAGGGGGAACAATGTTGTTGCAGCATACACAGTTGGACAGCCGCGCATGGCAAGCGGATTTAGGAAATGGAACTTACCGCAATCCGATTCTTTATGCGGATTATTCTGATCCGGACGTCATTCGGGCAGGAGACGATTTTTACATGACGGCTTCTAGTTTTTGTCATATTCCCGGCTTGCCTGTTCTTCATTCAAAAGATTTGGTCAATTGGAGGCTGATCGGCCATGCTTTGAAACGCAATCCGCTTCCCGGCTATGATCGGGTTCGGCACGGCGACGGTGTATGGGCGCCCAGCATTCGCTTCCATAACGGGCGCTTTTGGATTTATTTTGGAGCTCCGGATGAAGGAATCTACATGACGACTGCGTTTGACCCTGCCGGTCCTTGGTCGCCTTTGCATGAAGTCAAAGCGGTGAAAGGTTGGATCGATCCTTGCCCGTTTTGGGATGATGACGGCAAAGCCTATCTCGTTCACGCTTTTGCCAAGAGCAGAGCAGGAATAAAACATATGCTGATGATGCATGTGGTCGTAAAAAATTGAAATATGCCACAAAAAGTGTCACGTAAGAA
>CALKAN010000055.1 GCA_937983035.1 uncultured Paenibacillaceae bacterium
TACGAGATTAAGCGTTGTGACTGGAGTTCAGACGTGTGCTCTTCCGATCTGCGTTTTCAAGATAATTTACGCCGGTTTTTTATCAGACATCCTGATTTAGCGTGTGATTCGATCCCGACTCCGGCATATGCTGACGAGTTGCATGAACTCAATGCAGATGATTTGAAGCAGTTCATCCATTCGATGAAAAAATTGAATATTTATGACTACGTCATTTTAGATTTGCCGTCCGTGTGGGAACCGCGCATCATCAGTCTTTTCCAGCAAAGCGATCATATTTTTTGGCTGCTTTTGGATCAAGTTCATTGCCGCTTGAAAACGGTGCATTTGCTGCGTCAATTTTATCGCGCGAATGATGAGATGCATGATGAGGTCGCAAGAAAGATTCGATTCGTTCTCAATCAGGCGCTGAATGAACTGTGCAACGATTACAGTCAGCACGGCATAAGACTGTGCGGCCGTCTTCCTTACATACCGAGGTGGAAAGCAACAGCGGGGACAGACGAGTATTTAAATGAGCCCGCTTTTTTCGGACCGCTGCTGCGTTTAATGCCTAAGCCGTCGGATCCGAAGTTATTGGAACAGACTGGGGGCAGCGCGGATGGAAACTTTATTTGAAGACATCAAGCAGCAGATTCGCAGTCAGTTGGAAACGCAGGAATGGTTGAGTGATGCGGAATTGATGGAACGTATTGAAGCGATCGTGTTGGAGAAAGCGAAAGGCCGTTATATTTCTTCAAGCGAGAAATATGACATGGTGCTGAAAATTTTTTATTCATTTCGCGGGCTTGATTTGCTTCAGCCGCTCCTGGATGATCCGGAAATTTCTGAAATTATGGTCAATGATTACAATGAGATTTTTGTTGAAAAGCATGGCGAAATGGTGCGTCATCACGAACAATTCGAGAATAGAGAGAAGCTGGAAGATTTGATTCAGCTCATCGTCGGCAAAGTCAATCGCGTCGTCAATGAGTCCGTGCCGATCGTTGATGCGAGGTTAGCAGACGGTTCCAGAGTGAATGTGGTGCTTCCGCCGGTGGCATTGAATGGTCCGACGCTGACGATTCGAAAGTTTCCCAAATCAGTGATGACATTGGAGAAGCTGAGCGAACTCGGAACAATCCCTCCGTCGGTTTCATCATTGCTGAAGCTGCTAGTGCAAGCGAAATATAACTTATTTATCGGGGGAGGGACGGGCTCAGGGAAAACGACGCTGCTTAACGCCTTGGCGCAGTGCATCCCTTCCGATGAAAGAATTATTACGATTGAAGATTCTGCAGAGCTGCGAATCGAAGGGATTCCGAATTTAGTGCGGCTGGAAACGAGAAACCGAAATACGGAAGGTAAGGGAGAAATTACGATTCGCGATCTCATTCGCACTTCGCTTCGCATGCGTCCCAACCGCATCATTATCGGGGAAGTCAGAGGGGCAGAAGCTTATGACATGCTGCAGGCGATGAATACCGGGCATGAAGGAGCGTTGTCAACTGCGCATGCCAACTCTGTCAAGGACATGCTTTCCAGATTGGAGATGATGGTGCTCAGCGCAGCCGCGCTGCCGTTGGAAGTGATTCGAAAACAAATCGTTTCCGCCATCGATATTATGATTCACTTAAGCCGCATGCGAGACCGGTCAAGAAAAGTGATGGAAATCAGTGAAATTGCCGGCATCAAAAATGGCGAAATTGTTCTGAATCCGTTGTTTGTGTTTAAGGAAGACACGAACCATTCTAATGATTTGGAAGATAAGATCCGTGTAAACGGATGCCTAACCGCTACAGGCCATTCGCTTCATCATAAGGAAAAATTAAAGCAGGCAGGTTTGATCGAACAGTGGGAAGCAGCCGTGCAGGAGGTTTCTGCTTGATGGATTATGGTCAGTATCATTTAAGCGTCCAGAAGAAAGCGGTGCTGATCGTTGCAGCGGGAGCCGCTTGTTTTGCGCTTGGTTATCTATTCTATAAACATTTCTTGCCGGCAGCTTTATTTGCAACGGCGGGTTGTATATTTCCTCGAATATGGACGCAAATGACAATCCGAAAAAGAAAAGAAGCGTTGAAACGCCAGTTTAAACAAGCACTGCATATTTTGTCTTCTGCTCTTGCATCCGGAAAATCAGTTGAAAATGCTTTTGAAGATTCGCTCACAGATTTAAAGCTGCTTTACCCGTCTGATCAAATCGATATCGTGAAAGAATGGCAGCGGATTTTGCAACGGATTCGCAACGGTGATTCTTTGGAAGCGGCGTTGTCTGATTTTGCCCGCCGTTCGCAATTGGAAGATATTCAACAATTTACGGAAGTTTTTTTGATCTGCAAACGAAGCGGAGGCAATATGGTGGATGTCATTCAGCAAACGGCGCAAATTTTAGGCGAGAAGATGGAGACGCAGCAAGAGATCGAGGTGATGCTTGCGAGAAAAAAATTCGAATCGCGCATGATCTTTCTCTTTCCGCTTTGTCTCATCGTTTTGCTGAGCCTGGGGTCGCCGGAATATATGCGTCCATTGTATGAAGGGGCCGGAAGAGTCGTTATGACCATTGCGCTGGGCATTTTGCTGCTGAGCTGTTGGATGCATGTTCGCATGATGCGGATTGAACTGTAGGCGGGTGGAACTGCTGGAAAGGATGGAAAGATGGTGAAAGCGTGGAATGCAGCCGTGCAAACGATCGTTCACAAGCTGATGACCTCGCCGCGTGTCATGACAGCTTTGCAGACGATTCATGCCAAGATGGCTGTTATTTATGGAAGTCAGGAAGCATGGAGACGCACGAACGAATGGCTGTGCCGAATCGTGCATCTTTGGCTGCTCATTGCGCTTGGATTTCTCTTCGGATTCATTGTGAGCGGCGAGCCGGCATTGCTCATGTTAGGCTTCATTTGTGCAATCATCGTGCCGGTTGCTCAAGTGAAACAACTTAATCAGCAGTTAATGATGCGCAAGCGAAAGATTCAATTGGAGCTGCCAAAGGTGATTAACCAGTTTTTGTTGTTTGTCGGCGCTGGGGAATCGATTCAAGGAGCGATCATTCGCTGTGCAGAGAAGGGAATGAGCAGCAATCCGCTCATTGCCGAATTAAAGCGGACAGCTTGGCTGCTGCAAAACAATCAATCTTTTCAACAGGCGATGGAACAACTGAATCGCAATTGCAGCGTCCATGAAGTTTCCATTTTTGTCAATACGCTTCTAATGAACTACAAGCGCGGCGGGGAGCAGTTGACGGCAGCGTTGCGCATGCTGTCAAACCAGTTATGGAACGAGCGGAAGGCACTTGCAAAGACGATCGGAGAAGAAGCTTCTGCCAAGCTGGTTTTTCCGATGATTATGACTTTTTTTGCGGTCTTGCTGGTGATTGGCGCACCAGCGGTGCTGTTTTTGAATTTTTGAGGAATACAAAAGGAGGCGGTTAGCTGTGTTACGATTGTTTTATACGAAACTTTGGAAAGAGGAAGACGGTTTAGGAACATTGGAAGTGTTGTTAATTATCGCTGTACTCGTTGCCGTAGCGATCGTTTTTCGCGAATGGATCATCACGTGGGTGAATGAATTGTTCCGATCGACGAATGCAGATTTGCAGGAAACGCCGATTCAGCCGATTACACCCGGCGATATTTAAGATAGATTGAAGCATGGGGAAGATGGAAAAGATTAGAAAATGTTGGTTTTGTGAGTCTGGAAGTTTTACGTTGGAATCGGTTTTGCTTTTTCCGCTGCTGTTTATATCGCTGATCGGACTTTTATTTCTCGCGCTGATAACTTACCAGAAAGCAGAAATGTTTGCTAACGTTTCGACAGTTGCGGTGCAAACAGCATATGCCTGGGGAGACAGCGAGTCTGATTTGGCGACAGGTCAGAGGAAGAAGGCCGGTTCAGATGGACTTTATTGGAAGGCAAATCAAGGCTTGCGGGTCTGGTTTCAATCCGTTGCCGCCGGTTCCAGCGCAACAGCGGTCCGAACCGGAGATGTCGTTGGGATTGCGGAGAATGTGCCGGAACTTACAAGCAAAAAGCTTATGCGCGCTGCGGAAATGATGCCTCAATATGATCGCTTGGAAGCAAGTTATGAGCCTGGATGGTTCGGCGGGAAAATTCGTGCTGCCACAGCTCATCCGTTCTCGTCTCCAACCTTTTTGGACGGATTGCTTGCAGATCAGGTGACATCAACAGCTGATGCTTGGACTATAGATCCGATCGAATGGATCCGGGGAACGCAGCTGCTGCGTTCCTACCTGACGGAATTAAACTTGCGCGGCATTAGTTCCTCAGAAGCGGAGCGAGCGATCAGAGAATATTATGAGCTGTCTCCGCAGCATCATTTTCGCTATCACCGCCAGGCTGCCCCCTATTTGTTGCAGCTTGTCAATGGCATAGAGGCAGAGATGGTTTTGCAATCCGGCGGCAAAAGACTGATTGATGCTTTGGATCCGAGCGGAGTTGCCCATCAAGCGTACGTGACATTTACGACAGCCAATTTGCGCGAGCAGATGGCTAAAGATATCGAACTTCTTGAAGAAGGCAGGGTCAGAGGAGTGGTGTGGCATTTTTTTAAACGCGAAGGTTCGATTGGCCGGACCGGTCCGCCTGAGCATTTTGTGCAAGAGCTGCAAAGGAACGGCATCGTTGTCGTATTGCATGAGTAAGAAAGGATGTGAGCCATGAAACGCCTGTGGCATGGAGAACGTGCATCAGTTTCGATATTTTTAATCATCGTTCTAGCAGCTCTGTTTTTATTTCATGCAGTATTGATTGAATTTGCCAGAATTCATGCAGCAAAGCTGCAAATGGAACAAGCTGTTCGTGCGGGAGCGCGTTCCGCTATGGCCGCATTTGACCCGGCCTTGCATGCTTACGGCTTATTTGGATTGCAAGTTGACGGACATGCCGAACAGATGGTTGAAAATATGATTGCTCGAAATTTGCACGCAGATCCGCACGCTTTCTCTTTCGTTGCTCTTAAATATCAAACAGGCAGCGCACGCGTGAACGATGTGCAGCATCTGTCAGAATTGGACGTATTTCAGCAGCAAATTTTAGAAGAAATGAAATATCGAGCGCCGGCGGCATTAATAATGGAAGTTTCTGATAAATTCCGCAAAACGCATTTGCAGCATGAGATGGCAGCCGCAGCCAGATCTGCGCGATTGCAACATCGCATGCGGGAATTGTTTGACCAGCGCGAACATGCGCTGGATCAAGTTTGGAGCAAATTGGAGTCGATGATCGGCCCGTCTGGGTTGATCGAAAAGCTGCATGAACGATATTCGGATCGATTAGCTGAAATCTATGAACTGGCTGATGAAATTGGGTTGCGCACGGCAGATGAACTTCGTCAGCATCTTTTCGATTTGGAGAGGCGCAGGGATCAGCTGCGAGAATGGCTGGCGCATGCAGAGGACGTGCAGACAATTGCTCAGATTCAATCCCAGATGCGGCAATTGGCATCAGAGCGTTCGAATTTGCAGCGGCAGCTGCAAAAAATTGCGGAATACCATGCTTTAATCGGTGCGGCTCAGATTAACATTCATCGTGATTTGCAGCAGCTAAACAGCAAGCAAAGCGATTTGTTGCAAGTGTTGGATGATGCGGAAGAGTTAAACCGGCAATTGCATCATCTTACGGCACAATATTCAGGACAACAGGAAGAGCAGATGGCGGATGAACTTGTGCTCGGGTCTGAATACTTTCATTCCATCGAGTCCAAGCTTGCCGTGATCGTTAGTCTGTTTCAAGGGTTTGCGGCTGCGTTCGATCCGATGCAGCTGATGACCGGTTATGATTTTTTGCAGATCTACAGCGATCTTCAACAATCGATCAATGCTTTGCGCCGAAGCGGAGCCGAGTGGCATGCTGATGCATTTGAAGCGGAAAGACGAAGGCAAGCCCGAAACAGGTCCATCGACCAGGACGAAGCCGCGCATGAACAAGAAATGAAAACCGTTTTAAACCGTTTAAAAGATATCGTATATGATTGCCCTGAATCTTACGATGATGATTATGCCCGGCTAGCGCAGCTGGAACAAAAATATGAACATTTAAACGAGTTATCGAGCCTTTCATCTGAACATGAAGTCGATTTGCTGGATGCAGAAGATGATCCGATTCAATGGCAGCATCGTGCTGCAGATCTGCTGGAACGGTTTGAATCGATATTTTATGGGATCCGCAATGAGTGGTTTATATATGAATACGCTTTAACTTATTTTAATCATCGTGCTTACCGGAATATGAGCGATCGATACGATTATAAACCGTCAGAGGCAGGCATGACGGATCCAGCCCGTCACGCATTGCGCGATCATGAAGCGGAATATTTACTGTACGGATTTCACAGCTGCGCGGCAAATCAGTCTGCCGCATTCGCTGAATTGTTTGCACTGCGGCTCGGCATTCGCTTGATGGAAGAGATGACGAGTCCAGAAAAGACAGCCGCTCGGAGCGCAGTGCCTTGGGTATCTTTGCTGTGGGCAGCGGCTGATGCGAGCAAGCAGGCATTTCAAGACGTTCAGCGGTTGCTGCAAGGCGAGGAAACGGTCGTTTCGGCCAAATTGCCGGCGTCGATGACTTTAAACTACAAAGATTATTTGCGCTTGTTTATGATCCTGCATGCCAGGAAAGATCCTATGCTCATTCGGCTGCAATCATTGCTGGAACTGAATACGGGCATTGGATTGGATGCGAGAGCTGCAGCGATCGAAGTTGAAGGCGCGGCAACTCTTCCGGCATGGTTTTTACCGTTGCCGGCAAGGGCAGAAAATGACAGACAATGGAAGCAGATTACGATTCAGCGCCGGGTGTTCTATTACTATTAAACAGCGGTCAGGATTAATAAATTGCAAGGTTATGTGATGAAATATGCGGAAAATGAAATTTGACGAAGGCGGCAGCATGACATTGGAAGCTGCGCTGATCATGCCGTTTTTTCTTGTGTTTATCATTGCAATCGCCAATATTGTTCATGTCATCATCGTAGAGGCGGCGCTGCAATCGGCAGCGCATGAAACCGTCAAGCAAGCGGCCGCACATATATATCCTGTTTATATTTTGCATCAACATGCAGACATTCCATCGATCATCAGGCCGATGGAGGAAGCAATGGACAAGCTGCCCTCATTTCTTCGCGAAAGCTTGTCAGGCGGGATGAACGATGCGGCAAAAGCGGCTTTGCTGCCGCTGGTAAAGGCATATGCGAACAGCCGGTGGCTGGACTTGGACCGGCTGCAAGTCGTCGAAGCTGAATTTCCTGATTTCAGCGACCGGACGAAAGCAACGTTTGCATTAACGATTCGATATGAATACCGCATGGTTGTGCCTTTTTTTGCAAAAGAGTGGTCGATTGAAAAAAGAGCTGCAGAACGAGTATGGATAGGGGGATAACGGATGGGGTGATTCAAGCAGTGATGATCGCTCTCTTTGCTGCTGCGGCAATGATGTGGGATGCCTTTCAAATGCGCATTCCGAATTGGCTGAATGTGACAGGCGCAGCGGCAGGGCTGATCTACCATCTTTTCGAGTCCAAGTTGGAGGGGCTTGTTTATGCAGCCAGCGGAATGGCAGGACTTTTGGCGGCAGCTTTGCTTTTATACGTGATGGGTGCCATCGGCGCCGGCGATGTGAAGTGGTTTGCCGCATTAGGTGCGATGGCCGGGCTGATTTTTTCCATTCATGTTTTGTTGACATCGATTTTGGTTGCAGGATTGCTTGGTTTGATCTTGGCAGTCAGCGGAAAACGGCGATTGAAGCAGCAATTTCCTTTTATGTATGCTGTTTTTCCTGCAGTATGGATGACTTACTTCATTCTGTATGGGCAAGGGGGAGCATGAGATGGATGCGGTGGAGCAAATCTATCAGTTTGAATATCGTTTCGTTCGTTCCAACGGTGCTGCAATCGTATTAAAGCGAAGCGGATTATCGTATGATGATGTTTCAGAAGTGCAATGGAATATGATTCGCGGCGGCGGCGTTCCAGGACTATTGCCTCTGCAAATCGAAGAGATTGATTTCGAAGCCGAGTTTGTTTATTCCGTTCAAGGGATGAAAATGTTCAGCAAGCAATTGCAGACCAAAACTTGGACGCAGGCAGACTGTTTGCATTTTACAGATCAAATTGCGACGGTGCTGCATAACAGTTCGAAGTATATATTAAACCCGCGCAATTACGTGCTGCATCCAGATTTTATTTTTACAGACCATAAAGATCAATCTCCTGCTTTGATTTATGTTCCGATCAAAGAACCGTTGTTTGAAGAGCCTGTTCAGCAGCTGCTCATGAATCTGGTTTTAAAAATGATGGAACAGGCGAAAGACTGGGACGGTGCCGTCATGCAAAAAATGATCGCCTTGCTGCAAAATAAAGATTTGTCATTGCGAGAGCTGCGTCACAGCATTTCGGAATTGGCGCAGCATCATGAGCTGGAAAACGCTGCGGGAGAGACATGGGACATGTCTTTGTCAGGCGAAGCATTGGACAGGTCATCGTTGATGGAAGCCGATCATGCGCAAAAGTTAAGCCGTTATTTATTAAACGAACGACAATCGGAACAAGCGGCCGTGGATCCATTGTCTTTAGATCATGCAGCAGTAAATGGCAAGACAGACTTGCCGCATCATCAGCAAGACAGTGAAGAGGAGCCGCCAGCAATAAATGATGAACAAAAAAGCGAGGATGCTTTCAGTTGGCATGCGGTTCCATATGCTGTTGCAGCCATTTTGTCGATGATGGCGTGGCGCTTTTATTTCACACGGACCGAACCATTCATCTTGTATACCGTAGTTTTTGCAACGGCAATTTTGTTCGGCGGCGCTTATGCTGTTCATGCGTGGATGAAGAAGCGCAAGCTCAATGAAGTAAACGCAGAAACATGGAGCGATCAAGAGCAGGTTAATCCTTGGTGGAATGATGACTCGATCGCACGTTATCAAACGGCATAGTATTCGCCACAAACCACTAAATCCCTGCAATTTTCGACAAAATTCTTTTGAAATT
>CALKAN010000056.1 GCA_937983035.1 uncultured Paenibacillaceae bacterium
TTAAATGACTTTAGTCTTTATATAGTTGATACCATTCGTGACGAATCAAACAACAAATCAATGCATAGGTGCCGAATCAATACATTCATTACAAACCAAGACATTCGTTACAAATCAAGACAACAAATTTATGTATTGGTGACGAACTCATCAAGCACGTATGCTTGGAAACGTTGGCAGGGCTTTTGAATCAACAGTTCAAGACAAGGTGGAATAAGATGGAATTAAGAACCTTGTGTTAATGCTTGCAAATATTCCCTCGCGGCCTCCGCTTCCATGGCGCCGATCACCTCTGAACGAATGTGATCGGGCACTTGAGATAAGATGTAGACACCGACTTCAAATTCGTTACCATTTTCCGATTCCTGCATGGCTTGCAAAATGCGCGCCGCCTGGGATGCATCCATCTGCGAGAATGTATTCACGATCTGTTGATTGTTGAGCTGTGTGCTCGTGTCATTTTCTACCGCTTCCATTAACAAATTGATTCTTTCTTGCATGGCTGCCAGATCGAGATCGCGGAGCTGATCAAATTCCTTCATGACGACGGTGACGTTCGCGGCAAAAGCAGGATTCAACTTGGCCAAAATAGCGGACTGTTCATTCTGTTTCATTTGCTGAAGCAGTAAAGCGGCTTCCTGTACGCTCAAATTTTCCAATATACCCGCCGCTTTGGAGGCAGTCATGCCGGCATAAACATTCGCCAGTTCCCGCAACTGTTTAGCGCGATCTTCATCAGTTAACAGCTGTTCTTCCAACTGATGCTCCAGTTCGTCAACTTGATCAAGCAGCTTTTGTTTCTCCTCTTCAGCGGCCTCTAGCAATTGCATGACACTGTCCAATTCGGCTTCCTTTTCTTCATAATCATCAGCGAGTTGTTCCAACCTTTGTTCCAATACGTCCACTCTTTTCCGAGCCGTTTGTGTTTCAGAACCGAATAAGCCCCCCAAAACAGGAATGTTCTGCACTGTTGAGGCAAAAGCGTCAGAGTCGTGAAAGCCGAATAAGTACATGATACCCCCCGCAAGTATTAAGAGCAGCAGGAGAGGAATGATGACAATGAAAACTTTGCCGAGTTTGCTGGAAGACTTCTCTTTATCTGCCAATAGATTCACCTCTTGTATCCGCTGCTGGTGGATGAAAGATGGTATCTTTGGTTTGCGATTTCATCCATTTGTTTTTGCTCATCCTTTTTCAGCGCATCTCGCCAGGCAGTCACATGTTTTTCTTTTAGCTGTGACCATTTCCGTTCCTCCTTCTGGCGATGAAGTAAAAGTTGCTGCTCACGCATCACAGTCCTCCGTGCGGAAAAAAGCTCATATTGCTGCTTTCTGCGCCGCATGGTCAACACGTTTAATTCGTCTGCCAGAATTCTCAGTTCATGAACGGACGTGCCTTCAATTTGTTTTTTTTCAATTTTTGCCTGGAGCCGGCTGATATCATTTCCCGTTTCCACGAGCATGGACTCGATATCCATTTGCTGGCGTAAAGCTTGGGCCACCTGGGATTTCGCTTGTACCGTTTCTTTTGAACGC
>CALKAN010000057.1 GCA_937983035.1 uncultured Paenibacillaceae bacterium
GAAGCTTCGATTCTCCCGGCCATTGATTATTCGCGTGGAGCCGACCGAAGACGGCATTCTCGTCAACGGCAAAAGCGTGCGGGTTGACTATAAGGTGCAAGCGGGGGATGTCCTCGAAGTGCGAATGAAAGAAGAAGAGTCGGAGACGATCTCGCCGCAATATTTTCCGCTCGATATTTTGCATGAGGACGATGATCTGCTAGCGTTGAACAAGCCGCCGGGGAAAATTGTTCATCCGACCTTCGGTCATTATGAACATACGATCGCCAATGCGGTCATGCATTATTGGCAGTCACAAGGAAAGAAGCATCGCTTCCGGGCCGTGCACCGGCTGGATCAGGACACGTCCGGCGTGCTGCTTATCGCGAAAACGCCTTATGCTCATCAACAAATTGCGCTGCAGCTGACCCAAAACGAAGTCGAAAAGCGCTACATCGCATACGTCCACGGCGTTCCCTCTCCTCACTCTGGAACGATATGCGCGCCAATTGGCAGAGACCCTGACAATCCCCATATTCGAAAAGTGCTTGAAGGCGGCGCCCATGCTGTCACTCATTACCGGGTGGAGGAACAATATGGTCGCAAGTACAGCAAAGTCGAGTTGCAGATTGAAACAGGACGCACGCATCAAATTCGCGTGCACATGCAGCATGCAGGCTGCCCGCTGATCGCAGATGAATGGTATGCGGAAGGAAAACCAGTTCCCGGCAGCATCGATAGACAGGCGCTTCACGCGTCTTCCCTGCGGTTGATTCATCCGACAACTAAGCAGCCGCTCCAATTGACCGCGCCGCTTCCTGAAGATTTGGTGCAGCTGGAGCAATATTTAAGAGAAAACAGCAGCGAATAAAGGCTCGGCTTGGCTTCCTGAACGATAGTTTGATATGATGGATGCAAAGTGATGTGAACAGCGCAGTGGATGGAGGCGAAAGAAATGGCGTTAACGATTTATCACTATCCGAAATGCGGCACGTGCCGGAAAGCGATCAAATGGCTGGAGGAACGGGGAAAAACGCTGGAAAAGATCGATATTGCGTTAAATCCGCCTTCAGCCGAGCAGCTTTGCCAGTGGAAAGAAGCGAGCGGTCTTGATTTGAAAACATTTTTCAATACTTCAGGACAAGTCTATCGCGAGATGAATTTGAAAGAAAAGAGAGATCAAATGTCCGAAGAAGAACAGCTGGATTTGCTGGCGTCAAACGGCATGTTGATTAAACGGCCGATCGTGACTGACGGCAAGCGGGTGACGGTCGGTTTTCGCGAACAGCAATTTGAAGAAGTTTGGGGGACGTGAATTTAGGAATCGATGGAATACGTAATTGAGGAGTGAATGAGTTGGCGGCGGATGAGCGAACAACGGATGATCGTCCGGTTGTCGGCAATGCCCCGGCTGAACATCGAAATGGCGGGGAACAGATGCATTCGAATCGCAGCCGGAACAATGGACAGAATCAGAACAAGAGGCGGGGAAGCAGCTGGATTCTCGGCGCAGCCGCTTTATTTGTTGTGACGAAAGGGAAAACGATGCTTTCATTCCTGGGCAAGTTTGCAGCGCCGCTGCTTACGATGTTTGCTTCGATCGGCGCATATGCCCTCCTTTTTCCTTGGGGATTTGCCGTCGGACTCGTGTTCATGCTGCTCATTCACGAAATCGGCCATGTCCTCGCAGCCAGGCGCAAAGGGCTGCCGGTTTCGGCGCCCGTCTTCATTCCGTTTTTAGGCGCGCTCATTAATATGAAGCGCCATCCGCGCGACGCAGAAACCGAAGCTTACATTGCGATTGGCGGTCCCGTATTGGGCACCCTCGGCGCACTTGCTGTTTTTGTTTTAGGATTGAATTTCCGAGAAGAATGGGGCCAGACGGCAGAACTGCTGCTTGTGATCGCCCAAGTCGGATTTTTTCTAAATCTCATTAATTTATTGCCGATTCATCCGCTTGACGGAGGCCGCATTTCCGTTGCCGTCACACGATGGCTGTGGGCTGCTGGACTTGTCGGCGGCCTGATCGTGATCGTTTATTTGCGCAGCTTTTTATTTTTTGTGATTTGGGCACTGTTTGCCTGGGAGTTGTATCAAAAATATTACAAAAAAAAGAACGAGCAGCCGCACCTGTTGGAAGGAACGATGGAAGTGCCGTTGGAAGGCATGGAGCTTTTCGCCCCATGGCTGCCTGGGGAGAATCACCGCAGCGAACTTCCTTTCACTGCTTATTCTTCTTTAGCGGACGGGGAACAGAAGCTGGCTGTTACTTGGCCTATGTTCGGCGTGAGCCGGACGTTTGCGCTGCCGCGTCAAGGAATCGTGAAGAAAGTGGAACTGGTTCGCGTTGCGAGGGAGCCGGAACATTTTCCTCAGAAGAT
>CALKAN010000058.1 GCA_937983035.1 uncultured Paenibacillaceae bacterium
ATCATCGACTGGAGAGAATGTGTCGATCATCCACCAGAAAACGCACGCAGTTTGTTGAAGAACCGATCGTTCTGCCGAAAGGACTGGTTCAGTTTACTGTCAGCGCTTCCGTCGATCTTGACCGGTTGGCCGTCAGCCGAGTACGGGAAATGCCGCGATAAAGCGATATTGGGCAAACATCGACATCGCGTCAGGGCATGGCATAATCGATATCCATTGAGCAAAATGAGCATGGCAAAAGCCGGGGGAAGGAGCGGACCCTTCCGTCCCGGCTTGCATCATTTTATCGTGGTTGTTATGCCGCTTATTATGCCATTATACCGCTCTTTTGAATTGGCTGGTGTACAAGTCGTAATAAAATCCTTTCGCTTCAAGCAGTTCGTCATGAGTGCCGCGTTCGATAATTTCGCCGTTGTTGATCACGAGAATCATGTCGGCTTCGCGGATCGTGCTTAACCGGTGAGCGATGACGAAGCTGGTGCGGTTTTTCATCAAGTTGGCGAACGCTTCCTGAATGTGCATTTCTGTGCGCGTATCAATGCTGCTGGTCGCTTCGTCCAAAATGAGAATCTTCGGTTCGGCCAAAATCGCCCGCGCAATCGTCAGCAGTTGACGCTGCCCTTCACTTAAATTATTTCCTTCCGCGGTCAGCACCGTGTCATAACCTTGCGGCAGTTTGCGGATGAATGTGTCGGCATTGGCAAGTTTCGCCGCTCTTTCTACTTCTTCATCCGTCGCGTCAAGCCTGCCGTAGCGGATATTTTCACGGATCGTATCTGAGAACAGATAAGCGTCCTGCAGCACGATTCCAAGTTGACTTCTAAGCGCGTTTTTATCATAATCTTTCAAATCTTTGCCGTCGATCGTAATGCGGCCTTCGTTAATTTCGTAAAAGCGAGTCAGCAAGTTGACGATCGTTGTTTTTCCGGCGCCGGTCGGTCCGACCAAAGCGATCATCGACCCGGGTTCAGCTTCGAACGAGATGTTTTTTAAGATCGGTGTTTCCCCGTCATAGCTGAAGTGGACGCGATCAAAGACGACCTTGCCGTATTTGATGGCATCTTCCTCGCTGACTTCAACGGTTTGAGAAGGCTTGGCGAGCGCGCGCGTTTTTTCTTCTGCTTCGAATTCTTTTGTTTCATATTCTTCGGATTCGTCCATAATTTGGAACACTCTTTCCGCGCCGGCAATGGCTGATTGAATCATGTTGAACAAGTTTGCCAGCTCGTTGATTGGACGTCCGAATTGCCGGGAATAGTTGAGAAAACTGACGACTACCCCGATCGTCGCCAAGTTGTACAGCACCAGCAAGCCGCCCACGCCTGCCATTAGCGCAAAGTTCAAGTTGTTAATGACGTTTAAAGTAGGGAAAATCGTTCCCGAAAAAATTTGCGCCTTCGTTCCAGACTTTCTTAATTTATCGTTAATGATCTCAAATTGTTCAATGGACGATTGTTCATGCACGAAAGTTTTGATTACTTTTTGTCCGGTTACGGTTTCTTCGATGTAGCCGTTTAATTCACCGAGATGTTTTTGTTGTCCTGAAAAATGTTTTCTCGTCGTTTTCGCAATTTGATTCGTAATGAAGACGACCAGCGGAATCGTCACAAGCGTCACTAAGGTCAGCCACACGTTTAAATACAACATGACCGCCAAAGACCCGGTCAGGGTAATGATGCTGTTCAAAAACTGGGTGACGCTCTGGTTCAGCACTTGCGATATATTTTCCACGTCATTGGTCGTGCGGCTCATCAGTTCGCCATGCGTTTTGCTGTCGAAGAAGCGAAGCGGCAGCCGCTGCAGTTTGGCAAACAGTTCGGTTCGTATATGCCATACCGTTCGCTGCGAGACACCGGCCATGACATAAGATTGGAAAAACGTCGTTAAAGCTGCTGCGACATAGACGCCGATGAGGAATATGCACATTCTCAGCAAACCGGATACATCATGCGTTTCGATATAGTTGTCGATCGCTCTTCCGATGAGCAGCGGACCGAGCAGCATTAATCCGGAACTGGCGATCGTCATGATGAACACGATGATGAGCCCGGTGCGCTGTTGTTTAAGATAACTCCACAATCGCGCCAGCGTTTCGCGGATGTTCTTCGGCTTCTCCGGCGCAGCCATCATCCGATTGCGGCCGCCGGGACCTCTGCCCGGCATCCCCATGCCTGGGCCCGGGGGGCCTCCCGGGACGGCGGACGGGCGTTGGTTTCTCTGTTCAGCCATACGAAATTTCCTCCTTCCCAAGCTGAGAACGATAAATTTCCTGATAGACCGAGCTTGTGTCCATTAACTGTGCATGATTGCCCTCAGCTACGATGCGGCCTTCATCCATCACGAGAATGCGGTCGGCCTCCAGGACGGATGAAATCCGCTGCGCGATCAAAATCGTCGTCCGCTCTTCTTTGCCTTCTTTTAATGCTGCCTGGATTCTGGATTCTGTCGCCAAGTCTACCGCGCTTGTGCTGTCATCCAAAATCAAGATGCGCGGACGTATGAGCAATGCTCTGGCGATGGAAATGCGCTGTTTCTGTCCGCCGGACAAGTTCACCCCTCGCTGTCCCAGCGGAGTATCGTATCCGTCCGGCAGTTTGGCGATGAATTCGTGAGCTTGCGCTGCCCGAGCGGCTGCTTCTACTTCTTCGTCCGAGGCGTCCGGTCTGCCGAAGCGAATATTTTCCTTAATGGTGCCGCTGAACAAGATCGGTTTTTGCAGCACGTAGCCGATTTGACTGCGCAGTTCATGCAAATCCATCTCCTTTACGTTGACTCCGTCAATGAGCACTTGTCCGGAAGTGACATCATAAAGCCTGGAGATGAGGTGAACCAAGGTCGATTTGCCCGAACCGGTCGCACCCAAGATGGCGATCGTTTCTCCCGGCTTGGCGGAAAAGCTGATCTCTTTCAGCACCCATTCCGGCTCTGCGTTCTGATCAGATGCATTATACGCGAACGAGACATTCTCAAACGCGACATGCCCTTGGATCGTTTTGCCTTTCGGCGTTTTCGGGCTGATGATGTCCGGTTCCGTGTCGAATACTTCATTAATGCGGTCTGCAGACACTTTCGCCCGGGTAATGAACATCAGCATCATGCTGGTCATCATTAACGAGAACATGACGTGCGTGACGTAGTTAATGAATGCGACTAAGTCACCGAGCGGCAAAGTTTGATTCCAATATTGATTGCCTCCAAACCATAAGGCGATAACAATGCTCCCGTTCAGCAGCATCATCATGACAGGATGCAAGTAAGCCATCATGCGAGCTGCCCGAATCGCTTGATCCCGGTAATCATCATTTGCTTTGCCGAATCGGCTCTTTTCATAAATGGCTCGGACAAAAGCTTTCACGACGCGCATGCCGGTAAGATTCTCAAGCAGCACGGTGTTGACGCCGTCCAATTTCTTTTGCACGGCTGAAAACAGCGGCATTGCTTTGCGAAGAATCGTAATTAATACCGTGATCAGCACAGGGATTACAATGATCAAAATGACAGCCAGCGACGGGCTGATCACAAACGCTAAAATAAGGCTGCCCAATGCGGTGACAGGAGCTCGTGTCAGAATGCGCATTAACATTTGCACGAACATCTGCATTTGCATGACGTCATTCGTCAGCCGAGTGACCAGCGAACCGGTTTTAAACTGGTCTAAATTATGGAAAGAGAATGTTTGCACTTTTTTATAAATGTTCCTGCGCAGATCAGCGCCGAAATTTTGCGATGCGATGCTGGCAAAAATGATGCAGCCTAATCCGCCAAGCAGCCCGACCAGCGCCACTCCAATCATTAACAAGCCCGTTGATTGAACATGGGCTAAGTCTTGTTTCATGACCCCGTCGTTAATGATGCTGGCCATCAGCATCGGTTGAAGCAAGTCGCTGGCTACTTCCACCAACAGCAAAAGCGGGGCCAGCACAGCGAGCTTCCAGTGGGGTTTCAGGTAACGCAGCAATCTGAACATACGTTAAGCTCACTCCTTTTCATTCATGCTGGAAGGGAGCTCGGCTTGCTCCAAATTTCCGCACATTTTCATAAGCAATTGCTGCAATTGCTTCTTTTCCTCTTCACTGAATGAAGCAAAGCTTATATTTTCCATCATGATTACAGCTTCCTGCATTTCTTGATACATCATGCGTCCTTTTTCTGTAATATAAACCCGAGTGATGCGCTGATCGTCAGGATCCGGCATTCGCCTGACCAATCCCGCCTTTTCCATGCGTTTTAACATGACTGTCGT
The DNA here is from genome assembly GCA_937983035.1 of uncultured Paenibacillaceae bacterium. Taxonomy (GTDB): domain Bacteria; phylum Bacillota; class Bacilli; order Paenibacillales; family CALAME01; genus CALKAN01. Next base: position 4,244 of record CALKAN010000058.1, read on the forward strand.
CGTTGCGGCTTTGTGATGCAGGCGTTCAGACAATTCTTTCTGGCTTTGACCGTCGCGCTGGGACAAGGCATGCAGCATCGCAGGCTGTCCCGGGTGCAGCCCTTTTTCCCCGAGGATGGCGCGCATGGCGCTTCGGTGTTTTTTCGCTGTTTGGATAAATAGCTGTGTAAGCGATTCCACCATTCTTTTGCTGCCTCCTTAAAATAACATCATTATATCCTTGGCCAAATGAAATGCAGTCAGCGGTCGATCCATTTCACTGAAATTAATTAGCCAGCTAAACATAAGTTTATGCGCTTGCTAAAGCAGAGTCAATAGGAAAATGCAAAACCGCAAAAAAATAATCGATCGTGCGCTGAGAGCTTGACTTTGTTACAATAAAGCAAAATGATGAGAAACGCGAAATGAAATCGGCAAACCGCGCAGCTGCGGCAGAAAACAGCGGGCGGAAAACAGCAGAAAAAGTTAGAGCGGGCGGGCGCGCGGCGAAAATTGTGAAAGACATGAACATGGCAGTGAGGAGGGACAAGCAAATGGGGAAAAACAAGGAAGAAGAACATTTAAGCGATGAAGAAATTGAAGCATTGCTGCTGGAGCCGGATCTGGAGGAAGAAGATGAAGAAGAGCCCCCGATTTATGAGCGGAAATGGCTGAAGCGGGGGATCGGCTTGCTTCTCGCATTGATATTGGTCGGCAACATTTTGGCATTCTGGCCGCAAGTGTATTCCATGGCTGCGATTCAATTTTTGGCTAAGTCCGCCCAGCTTTCCCAAGATGAAACGATCCAAGCTTACAAAGAGGCGGTTGTCGTGGTCAGGGCGGGAGACAGCAAGGGGACGGGCTTTAACATTTCAGATGAAGGACTCATTATGACGAATTATCATGTGGTTGAAGGCACGGAGCATCCAGTGATTCACTTCGCTGACGGCCGCAGTTATGTTTCGGAATGGGCAGCGGCAGATGAAAAGCTGGATTTGGCGCTGCTGCGAATTGACGGTGAACGCTTGCCTGCGCTTGAGCTGGCAGCTGAGACCCCAGAACCGGGGACGACTTTTTACGTCATCGGAAATCCATTGTTTTTTTACCGCATTGCGAATGAGGGCAAGCTGCTTGGCTGGCATCCGGTGATCAGCCCTTCCCGCGTGATGTTGGCTGCGCCAATTTACAAAGGAAACAGCGGCAGTCCGGTGATCAGCAAGGAAGGGCTTGTCATCGGCGTCGTTTATGCAACGACGGACATTCAGATGGAGGGCATCAGGCAAACCGTCGGCCTGGCCGTTCCTGTTCAGCATGTGCGGGATTTTCTGCGGGAGCACGGATTTTAATCTTGGGATTGTTTGAGTTCATCTATGTAGCGGTTAATTTGTTCTTCGGCCATCTGCAAGACGACGTCAATATCCATGCCTTGTTCGGCATAAGCGATGATCGCTTGCTGCATAATTTGCTGCGCAGTTTGATCATACCGCGTTACGGTTAAAGGACGGATCGGCGTGCTGGAGAATGCTGCCTGCACATGTTTTCCTTCCAGATGCGGCAAGTTTTCACCGAATACATTCATCCACGATGAAGAGCGGATGACGCCCGGCCTGCCGTTGCGCGCCATTTCCATTTGAGCTTCTTCTGAAAGAACGCTGCTGATGATTTGGATGGCTTGTTCTTTCTTTTCGCTCTGTTTCGTGACAGCCAGCGCCAATCCGAAGGGCGCGCGTCCCGTATCCGGCGCTTCCTCTAAGATGGGCATCGCCGCTAAATCCCAGTTGAATTCATCTCGAAGCTCTTTCAGCAGATTCGGCGCCATCATCATCGCCAGTGTCTTCTGATTCATAAAATAATTTTCGGCGCCGAGGATCATTTGACCGTTGCCGGGAATGTCATAAAGCTCTTTCGCATATTGAAAAAGTTTGGACCATTGTTCTGTATGGACAACTGCGCGCTCTGTTTCAGGATCAACGAAAGGAAGGGACGCGAACATCATATCGACAGACAAACCGGCAAAGCCGAACCCGCCGTATTGGATGCCGTCTGCCGCTGCGGTCACCCGTTTGGCCAATTCAATCAATTCCGGCCATGTCATTTGATCTTTAGGATAGGAGACATGAAATTTGTCAAAAATATCTTTATTGTAATACAAAGCTCCGAAATCAGAGGCAACCGGCAGGGCGATGAGCAAATTTTCCACATTGGACGCCCGCACTAAATCGATGGCGGCGCTTTCAATCGTTTCCAAGTCAAAATCATATCTTTTGATCAGCGGTTCCAAGTCATACGCCCACGCATGTTCTTCCAAATGAGGCAGCTGCCATGTATACATCAAGATCAGATCAGGGACAGTTTCCGAAGAAGATTTCAATTGACTGTCGTGAACGATGCGATTCAGTTGTATGGCTGGATGGCTTTCAGACAAAGGCAGGACAAACCAGTTTTCGAATTCTTGGCTGCTCATCCACTGCGGAGTGCTGATCGTGACTGTAATGATGTCTTCACTCGGGATAGGCTGCAGTTCTTCTTGTCCGTCGTTGTCACTGGAGAAAAGTTGGCTGCATCCCGCCAGCATCACTATCATAGCCATGATGGACAACGTGCGTTTTATCAATATGTATTCCTCCTGTCTTCAGACCTATTACTTTTTATATAGGGGATCGAGGAGACTTTGTCAACGCAATCTTTCCTCGGATATTGGCTATTGAAATTTTTTTTCAATCGTTTAGTATTAGAAGAAGAAAGAATGTTTAACGTGAAAATTTTTTTGCAGTTCGATGGTGCAAGGCGCGTGATGGGTCATAAATTGAACAAAGGAAGGTGCGAAAACAACATGAAGAAATTTATGGATGAAAATTTTTTGCTCAGAAATGACACAGCGGTGCGTTTATACAACGAATATGCAAAACATATGCCGATCATCGATTATCACTGCCATCTCAGCCCACAGGAAATTTATGAGAACATCTCATTTAAAAATTTGACGGAAGCGTGGCTGTACGGGGACCATTATAAATGGCGCTTAATGCGTGCAGCAGGCATTGAAGAGAAATATGTAACGGGCGACGGCAGCGATTATGAAAAGTTTAAAGCTTATGCGAAAACGATCCCGATGGCGATCGGCAATCCGCTGTATCACTGGTCCCATTTGGAGTTGCAGCGTTTCTTCGGCGTGTATGACATCATCAACGAACAAAATGCGGATGCCATATGGGAAAAAGTGAATGCCAAGCTGTCCGGAGACGGATACCGCGCGCGGGATTTCATCGTCAATTCCAATGTGAAGGTTATCTGCACGACGGATGATCCGGCCGATTCTTTGGAATATCATATGAAAATTAAAGAAGACAAAGATTTTAAAGTGACGGTTCTTCCTTCTTTCCGACCGGATAAAGCGCTGGAAATCAATCGCGACGGTTTTGTGGAGTGGATCGGCAAGCTGGAGCAGGCATCCGGCACTAAGATCGCTGATTACGAGGATTTGCTGTCCGCGCTTGCAGCCAGAGTGGAGTTCTTCCATTCGATCGGCGGACGTTTGTCTGACCATGGCTTGGATTACGTGCCGTTTGCGGAAACGACTCAGGAGGAAGCGGCTGCGATCTTTATGAAAGGACTTGCCGGAGAGAAAGTGAGCCATGAAGAAGAGCAGAAGTATAAAACATACACGCTCGTGTTTCTCGGCAAACAATATGCGAAGCACGGCTGGACGATGCAGTTTCATATGAATGCTTCGCGCAACAACAATACGCGGATGTTCCGTCTGCTCGGGCCGGATACCGGGTATGATTCCATTAACGACAGCGATATTGCTTATCCGCTCTCCCGTTTGCTCGATGCGCTCGCTCAGGATGACACGCTGCCAAGAACGATCTTGTATTCATTGAATCCGAACGATTATTACGTGCTCGCCACATTGATGGGCAGCTTCCAAGGCGGCGGCATTGCCGGCAAGCTTCAGTTTGGCTCTGCTTGGTGGTTCAACGATACGATCGACGGCATGGAATACCAGATGAAAACATTGGCCAACTTAGGTTTGTTCGGTCAGTTTGTCGGCATGTTGACTGACTCCCGCAGCTTCTTGTCTTTCACTCGCCATGAGTATTT
>CALKAN010000059.1 GCA_937983035.1 uncultured Paenibacillaceae bacterium
CGAATTGCAGGGCACGAAAGGGGCTTATTTGTCGCCTCGGCATGCAGGCGAAGATCCTCTGATTTGGTTGGACGGCATTTCTTCCGGCCGTTCACCGTTAGATGATCAAGGAAATGCGGCTGAGTGGGAATCATTGTGGAAACATGCAGATCAGTGGGAACATCCAGCATGGAAGCAATTGGATGAAACTGTAAGGAAAGCAGGCCATGGCGGCGGCGACTATTTTGTTTTGGCTGATTTTGCAGATTCCATTTTGGAAGGAAAACCGCCTGCCATTGACGTATATGATGCGGTGACTTGGAGCTCGATCTTTCCTTTGTCGATGGAGTCATTGGCTCAAGGCAGCAAAACGGTGGAGTTTATACCGTTTCAAGTAAAGAGAAAACCATCATTTTAGTGAAAGCTTGGGAGATCGCGGCAATTGAAGAGAGAAATCATATAATCAGACTGAATCTTTAAGAACTTCCATATGATGAAGCTGGCGCAATAAAAATTAGGGTAAGTTGAATGCGATCATTTTACAACTCTATAACAATTGAATCGTATATTATATTAGACTCTGATCATAGAAAATGCATTCGGAGTCTTTTTTCTGTAAAAAAAGAGACAGACGGAGGGGGAAATCGGTTGGCACAAATATTAATTGTAGAAGATGAAGCCGCGATCAATGAATTGATTAAAAGAAATTTGCAGCTGGTAGGTCATGAATGCACCTCTGTCTTTGATGGGAAATCGGCAATCTCTCACATCATGTCCCATTCATATGATCTGATCATATTGGATGTTATGCTGCCGGAATTGGACGGTTTTGAAGTGTTTAAACAGATGAAACCCGGCACTCCGGTCATTTTTTTAACAGCTCGCGACAGCCTGTCTGATCGAATCAAAGGATTTTCGATGGGAGCGGACGATTATTTAACAAAGCCTTTTGAAATGTTGGAATTGTTAGCCCGCGTTGAAGCGGTGCTGAGGCGAACGCACAAAAATAAAAGCAGTTTTGAGTATGGCGAAGTGAAGATCGACTTTGACAGCCGGCAAGTATTTTATAAAAATCAGCCAGTAGAATGCACGACGAAAGAATACGAATTGTTAGAAGTGTTAGTGCTGAATCGGAATATTGCACTGTCCAGAGAAAGACTGTTGGAACTTGTTTGGGGGTTTGATTTCGAAGGGGATTCGCGAACGATCGATGTTCATATTCAGAAATTGCGCAAAAAGCTGGGATGGGAAGACGTCATTAAAACAGTTTACAAAGTAGGGTATCGATTGGAGGTACATTTGTGAAGCATCGCACATTTATAACGACGCTGCTGCTGTTTTTGCTCTTCTTTTACCTCGGAATCATCATCATTTCAATGGCGATGTTTAAGGACATGATCCATCATGCAGAAGAACGAAGTTTGAGCGAACATTCATTTATCACGTCAGCATTGGTGAAAGATTTCACGGCCGTGGAACAAAGAGGCGCGGAAATCGAAGGAGCGATCAATGCTTTATTTCAATCTTATCGAATGATGGCGGGAGACAAAGTGAAACTGATGTTGACGAAAGAGGCAGAGCTTGTTTATTCGAGTCAGCAGCCAATCGAATTAACGAGTGATTTTGCTTCGCCTCCGCAAGACGGCAGCCGCCTGTTGTCAGTTCGGAAAATAGACGGACGCACAATTGTGATCGTATCAGGCAGATTGCCCGTTCCTTATGATTCATACGCTTTAATCCATATTTATGACGCAACGGATGCTGCAGCGGCATGGGCGAATACGAAAAACATGTTGCTGCTTGTTGGATTCATGCTTTCCTGTTTGCTTGCTCTCGGGCTTCTTGTGGTAATTGATCGTTTATTCAAGCCGCTTTCGCAAATCTCTAAAAATTCTCGCAAAATTGCTGCGGGAGCATATGAAACGAGGCTGCCGGAAAATGGAAAAGACGAGCTTGCTGAAGTGGCGCGCAACTTCAATCATATGGCCGAAGAAATTCAGCGTCAAATGACAGAATTGAAGCTAGCGGCGGAGAAAAAGCAGCAATTCATCGATAATTTTGCCCACGAACTGCATACCCCATTGACTGCGATTTATGGATATGCGGAATATTTGCAAAAGGCGGCATTGACTGAAGATGATCGATTATCAGCGCTTAACTATATTATGTCTGAGAGCAAACGCCTGCAAGCGTTGGCCAAGCAATTGCTTGTTCTCGCTAATTTAAAGCACGATTCGTTGGAATGGGAGCCGCTTCAGGTGGCGGAACTGTTTGAATTCGTCAAGCAAACGATGCACGACAAGTTGGCCGATCGAAACATTAAATTGCACTTTCATCGTGAATTTGACGTGATCCAAGGAGACGGACATTTATTAAAAAGCTTATTTCTTAATTTAGCAGATAATGCGATGAAAGCTTGTGAAGACGGCGGGGAAATCAATATGGAAGCACGAATCGAAGACGGGCGAAAAACGATTATGATTCGAGACAATGGAAAAGGAATGTC
>CALKAN010000060.1 GCA_937983035.1 uncultured Paenibacillaceae bacterium
GTTCCTATATTAGTTCATAATAATAGTCAGTCATACCAATAGATGCACGGATCTGTCGGATATGCAACACATTCGAAAAATTGTTTAAAAAGTGGAGGAATCGGCATCATGACAGAGCTTAAAACCGACCCGCGAATCGTGAGAACGCGAAAATTAATCATGGACGCGTTTATCGAACTATCAAGTCAGAAAGAATTTAAAGACATCACGGTGAAAGATATTACAACGAAAGCGATGATCAATCGCGCGACATTTTATTACCATTTTCAAGATATATACGATTTGCTGGAGAAAGCATTGTCAGAAGTGCTGCTCATTAATTTAAATTATGAGAAATATGAGAACGCTGCATTGGATGAAGAAACGATTGCAGATATTTTTCTCGCAGTGACGAAGTTTCAACAATCGTTATCCACTCGCTGCCATCGGGGGTATGAAGATACGATCGCCAGAATTATCAGGGAACAGTTGGAAGTTATCTTTTATAAAATGTTACTGAGGGAACACGGGCTTAAGGACGATTCTGCCTTAAAGCTTGCCGCAGGCATGTTAAGCTGGGGCATTTACGGCGCTTCGGTCAAATGGCGGCAAAACAGCGAATTAGGGCCGGAAGAATTTATCAAAAAAGCTGTGCCTTATTTGCTGCACGGCGTTTCGAAATCATTCAACGGCGTGCATTCCTGCACATCAGTCGGAGGCAAGGACGGGAGAATATGATAAAGGAGCATGCACGCGACAGGGGAGGGAGCCGGGAATCATCTTTGCTGAACTCGCAATGGCATTTGGAAGAGATTGAAATCGAGCTGTTTAATGAACAGGAATCGGTTAAATTAGTCAGCCGCAGATGATAGAGCAATAACAATGAAAGGATGGTCGAAATTGATTATCGAAGTCATCGTGAAAAATGAAGAAGAAGCTTTGAAAGCCAAACAGTACGGCGCCCAGCGCCTAGAACTGGTTTCTGCATTAAGCGAAGGAGGCTTAACGCCGAGTTACGGTGCCATCAAACGCACAGTTGAAACCGCAAACATTCCCGTCATGGTGATGATTCGGCCTCACAGCCGCGGATACGTGTACAGCCAAGCAGATGTAAATATCATCAAAGAAGATATTAAAGCGGCGAAACAATTGGGCGCAGCCGGCATCGTGTTCGGTTGTTTGCGCGAAGATTATGCGATCGATGAAAAACTGCTTGAAGAAGTGCTGCGGGAAGCTGAAGGAATGGAGTTTACGTTTCACCGGGCGTTCGACCGGGTCAGCGATCAACGCGCGGCTTATTTGACGCTTTGTCAGTATGGAAACGCAGTGACTCGCATTTTAACGTCCGGCGGCAAGGAGCTGGCGACTGATGCGAAACCGCAAATTAAGGAACTCGTGGATCTTTCTCGGGAAAAGCAAGGACCGATCATCATGCCGGGTTCAGGGATGACGCCTGACAACTTGGCGGAAATGGCTGAAGCTACAGGCGCCGTCGAATTTCACTATGGCATTGCGTTTCGCGATCAATATTTGTTCAAGCAGCAAGGCGAAAGCAGTGAAAAGAAATACAGCTATCAAAATTTTTATTAAATCAATGAAGCGGCAGTTTCACATCAGAGTGCGGATGCTCGTGCATCTGCACTTTTTTGCATATGTTTCGCCCCGGCGGCTTATGCTCCGCGTCAACGCACTCAAACATGCCTGAACATGGATGAAGAAACGAATGCAGGAAATACGAAAGTTTTGTCGAAAAAGGTTTTAAATGAGGGCATGAGCATATAAACGTTCACCCTTTCCAAGGGGGCATCGTCGCATATGGTTTTTTCCAGTTTGGTTTTTCTTTATTTCTTTTTGCCAGTCGTCTTTATTTTTTACTTTCTCATTAATCATACAGACTATCGCAATGTCATTCTAATTTTGGCATCGCTTACATTTTATGCGTGGGGCGAACCGGTTTGGGTGGTCATCTTAATTTTAAATGCACTGACCGGTCATTATTTCAGCAAGCGGATTGAAAAATAT
>CALKAN010000061.1 GCA_937983035.1 uncultured Paenibacillaceae bacterium
CAAAGAGCGGAGTATCCGGCGGAATCCTTGCCATTGTGCCCGGGAGAATGGGAATCGGCATACTTGGTCCCGCGCTGGACGATAAAGGAAACAGCATTGCCGGCATTCAATTGCTGCGACGAATGTCGCAGCGCTGGGATTTAAGCATGTTTTAACTTAGCGCGTTCTTGGAGCGTTTATTAGATGAGCGCATGAAAAGAAAACCGGCGTATGTTCAATATGTGTGAGGATATGAAGGGAGATGGGAGGAATTGAGAGGATGCTCTGTTTAATTTCATGAGCTTCGATGAAAGAACGTTATGATACGCATAATCTCTAATTCCCGAGAGTGAGTGAAAATGTTTTCCATGTTATGATTAATAAGAAATATTTATAAATGGACTAGGGAATTTTCTTTAAATATCAAAGAAATTGCTCCAATGTTCCATTTATAAGAAAAATATATAAATTCAGTCTTGAAGCGCTCCATGCTGCCCATCTGCAAGGAGGTGAACGAGATGTTTGAGCAGATGAAGCCAATAACCGTGACTAACCTCCAATTTAGGCGGCCGAACACAGAGGATGGAGGATCGATGTGGAAACTCGTCAAAGAGTCCGGCGTGTTAGACGTGAATTCATCCTACAGTTATTTAATGCTGTGCAAATATTTCCATGACACTTGCCTTGTGGCGGAAGACAGAGATGCTGAACAGTTGGCCGGGTTTGTCACCGGTTTTCGCCTGCCGAATGAAGCAGATACGTATTTTGTTTGGCAGATCGCCGTGTCTGATTCATGCCGCGGACAAGGAATTGCGACGCGTCTGATCAAACAAGTGCTTGAGCGTTTGCAGGGAATTCGGTATGTTGCCGCCACGATTGCTCCCTCGAATGCGGCGTCGCAATCTTTATTTCGCAAGCTGGCCCGAGATTGGAACGCGCCGTTGTCGGTTGAGCCGTCCGCAGGATTTTGCGCCGGCCAATTTCCCGAAGGAAGTCATGAGGATGAGCATTTGTACAAGATCGGGCCTTTAGCAGAAAAGGCGAACAGTGACCACACGGCATATTAAAGGAGGAAATGATTGAACACAATGCATATGAATGTAAAAGAAAAACCGTCGATGGATACTTTCGAGCAGCTTGAGTCTGAAGTGCGAAGTTATTGCCGCAGTTTTGACCAAGTGTTTCACAAGGCGAAAGGATCGAAGATCTGGGATGTGCATGGCAAAGAATATATCGATTTCTTTGCTGGGGCCGGTGCTTTGAATTACGGCCATAATAATGAAAGAATAAAGCGGAAACTCATTGCGTATTTGATGGACGACGGCGTGACGCACAGTTTGGACATGGCCACCGGCGCGCAAGAGCAATTTTTGAAACGATTTAATGAAGTTATCTTGAAGCCGAGAGGACTTGATTACAAAATCATGTTTCCAGGTCCGACTGGCACAAACTCCGTGGAGAGCGCGCTGAAAATTGCGCGAAAAGCAACGGGAAGAGATGGGATCATGAGTTTTACGAACGCATTTCATGGCATGACATTGGGATCGCTTTCGATTACAGGCAATAAGTTTAAGCGCGAGGGCGCGGGCATTCCGCTCGGCAATCATCATGTATTTATGCCGTATGACCAATATTTCGGAGAAGAAATCAGCACGGTTCAATATATTGAAAAAATGTTAGAAGATGACGGCAGCGGCATTTCACTGCCCGCGGCCATCATTGTTGAAACCGTTCAAGGCGAGGGCGGGTTGAATGCGGCCAGCATGGAATGGCTGCGGGAGATTGAGGCACTCTGCAAACGCTGGGACATATTATTGATCGCAGACGATATTCAAATGGGCTGCGGCAGAACCGGCACATTCTTCAGCTTTGAGCCGGCAGGCATTGAACCGGACATCGTCTGCTTGTCCAAATCAATTGGCGGATTTGGCTTGCCGCTGGCCATCACGCTTTTGAAGCCTGAGTTGGACGTGTTTGCTCCGGGAGAACATAACGGAACTTTCCGCGGCAACAACTTGGCGTTCGTCGCATCGGCAGAGTCGCTCTCCTATTGGGAAGATGATTCATTAACGAAAGAAGTGAACAGGAAAGCTGAAAAAATTCGGCTCCATTTGGACGAATTAGTAAAAAGCCTTCCGAAATTGAACGGCGAATTAAAAGGAAGGGGCCTCATCCAAGGCGTCAAATGTCCGCAAGAAGGATTGGCGGAGCGCATATGCAAAGAAGCGTTCAAACGTGGCTTAATCATGGAAACGTCCGGTGCAAACAGCGAAGTGTTTAAAATTATGCCGCCGCTCACAATTACTGATGAAGAGCTGGACCGAGGATTGAACATTATTTCTCAAAGCGCGGCTACAGTGCTGCAAGATATAGAACAGCAATAAACAGGTGATTGAAGATCCGGCAATGCGGGACCGTACTGCTTTAAAATTGATTATACCAATGGGAATAAAGGGGAATGAATGATGTTAGTGAAAAGATTAGAAGATGTGATCGGCAAAGAAGATGATATTAAAGGAGAGACGTGGAACAGCCGAAGGCTGCTGCTGCGTCGGGACGGCATGGGCTTTTCTCTCCATGATACGATCATCTACGCCGGGACGGAATCATATTTTTGGTATGCGAATCATTTGGAAGCTGTATATTGCATTGAAGGCGAGGGCGAAGTAGAAACGATCGCGGACGGGAAAATATATGCGATCAAACCCGGGACGGTATACGCATTGAATGATCATGACAAACATCTGCTGCGAGCGAAGACGGACATGCGCATGGTGTGCGTCTTTAATCCGCCGGTAACGGGAAAGGAAGTTCATGATGAAAATGGCGTTTATCCATTGATCGAAGAAGATGAATAAACATAAAACAGAAATGACGCGCTGGTTCAGCGTGTCATTTCTTAGTTTATGTGATTTCATGCAATTTGCAATCTATGTGATTTCATTAAATATTCAGTTTCAATCGGAAATAATCAGATGGCCGCGAGCCATTCTTGCAGACGAGTGATCAATCGTTTCGGATAATGAAATATATGATCAGTCCGGCTACCGGAAAAAATAATGTGCCGATCAATACTAAAATGGCATACTCTCGGCTTCGGCCTTTGCGGAGCGCATCGCGATAAGCCCAGACGCTTGTAACGATGTTCAATATAAATAACATGAGTCCAATGAGAATGATGTATAAGCCGAACATGCCGATGACGATGTCCAAATTGGAAACACTCCTTTCGCGCGCAAATCTTTTTTTATCATATCATGGGATGAGAAACGAGACATCTAAATTTTTACAACAATATGACAAGATGCATCGTTTTATTCTAATGCTGCATTTGCTTGAGTAAAATAAAAAAAAGACGCCTCGCCGGCGCCTGCAGGATTCGCTCATTGATTGCTGGACGGGACGGAAAATAAGCGAGTGACTGCATCGTTGAATTCCTGTATATAAGGTTCGATTGGCTTACCTTGAGCTGCAGTTTGATAGTATCGATGCATCTGATTAAAAAAGTCTCTGTCCGACGTAATAAAAACACGCTCTACTTGCGGATTCAGTTCTCGTACTTTTTTGCCTATCCTTTCTAATAACTTGCTGGATATATTTGTGTGTTCAGGGCTTAAATAATGACCATACAGTTCATTGAACGGGTAGCCGGGGTCTTGCTGCCATTGATTCGGCTTTAACCCGTTTTTCTGGCTGCCGAGCATGTCTGGATTTTTCGGACTGCTGTTATTGCCGTTTCCTGCACTGCCGAACGCCGTATTGTCCATCGAAACGGCTACATAAGCATTGGAATCGGTGATGGCAACGAATGTGAGGTTCAGTCCGTGGATCTTCATCAGCTCGTTGGCTGTTCGCTGGCTGAGCTCAAACCATTCATTTTGGTGCGCTTCAGGAGCGGCATTGAGCGTATAGTATGAAGGAGACTGCTCAAGATTGTCCGTGCGGTCTTCCCGCGTGCTTAAATTATAGTCGCTTTTTTCAAAATTTTGATAATGCTGATCGTTCGTGCAAGCGGCAGCGATGAAACTAATGAATAATACTATAATGAAGGTATGCGTTTTTTTCATTTCGAGCCTCCTCGAATTTCTTTTTAATTAAGATGAGTATTTTTCTCGATTAATATGCAGCATGCATACTTCATTCTTGATTTGGAAATAAAGAGTAGAAGCAGATCTTTGCCCTTGCATGTCCAAAAATGGCTGCTTAAAAAAATATAGAACGAATTTCAACGTTTTTTAGAACAATTTGTGAAGCCTCCGACGGCAAGATTGACAAACGGTACCAACGTACTTATAGTTATATAGGAGAATAAGCTTGGACAATTGGACATCCCTTGTTTTCGGGTGGTTATTGCCCAAGAACACGATTCGACAAAAATAGAACTGGGGTTGATGGATTGTGAAACATAGGCTATTTTCGGGGCGAGCGGCTGCCCTTTTTGCAGCGTTTATGATGCTGCTGTTAGCAGGTTGTTCGGATCGGCCCAGTCCGATCAATCCGGCAGCGCCTGTTGCAGAAGAGCAGTTTAAACTCATTTTGCTTTCCATAGGCATTATGCTTATTGTGTGTACAGTTGTTTTTGTGCTTTTCTTTATCGTATTAGTGCGTTTTAGAGAGAAACCGGGCGAAGTAAAGATCCCGAAACAAGTAGAAGGGAACCACAAGCTCGAAATTACATGGACGGTTATTCCGATTTTGCTGCTGCTCATTTTAGCTGTTCCGACGGTAGCGCTGACTTTCGCATTGGATGAGAACCATTCAGATGTCGAAGGAACGTTAAATGTGCAAGTTGTAGCGCATCAATTTTGGTGGGAGTTCAACTACCACGATTTGGGCGTTTATACAGCTCAAGAATTGGTCGTCCCAGAAAATACGCGCGTGCAGTTTACGTTAGACAGCGCGGACGTCATCCACTCCTTCTGGGTGCCGGGCATCGGCGGCAAGATGGATACGAATCCGGGAATTACGAACCATATGTACTTAGATATGCCTGCAGTGCAGCCTGATCCAGATAAAAACATTTATGTTGGAAAGTGTGCGGAATATTGCGGTGAAGGGCACGCATTGATGGATTTTAAAGTGAAAGTGGTAACACAAGATGAATTCAATGCTTGGGTCGACAGCATGAGGCAACCAGTTCAAGTAAGTGAAGCTGCACAACGAGGAGAAGAACTGTTTGCGGCGAACTGCATTTCTTGTCATGCCATTAACGGCGAACAGCCAAGCCCATCCGGTCCGAATTTGAAAGGCTACGCAAACCGCGATTTGGTTGGCGGTTTCCGCCCGAATGAAACTCAATGGGTGAAAGAATGGATTCGCAGCCCGAAAGACGTGAAGCCTGGAGCAACGATGCCGGCTTTCAACTTGAGTGAAGAAGAGCTTGATGCGTTGGTTCAGTACTTATTTGAGCTGAGATAATATTTCGTTAATATATTGGGAGGTTATATCAAGTGGCTCATTCTCATGCGACTCACGCGACACATGCGAACACAAAGAAAAATTATACGGGAATCATGGACTGGATCACTACCGTAGACCATAAGAAGATCGGAATCTTATACTTCGGAGCCGGCTTGTTCTTCTTTCTGCTTGCTGGCGTTGAAGCTCTTCTGCTGCGGATTCAGTTAATGTTCCCGATGAATGATTTTGTCAGTGCGCAAACATTTAACGAACTGTTTACGATGCACGGCACGACGATGCTGTTTCTAGCAGCGCTGCCTTTGTTTTACGGTTATATGAACTATATCATCCCCTTGCAAATTGGAGCGAGGGACGTTGCGTTCCCGTTTCTGAACGCGCTTGGCCTCTGGACATTTATTTTTGGGGGCATCTTGCTGAACTTAAGCTGGTTCCTTGGAGGAGCTCCTGACGGCGGTTGGACGGGTTATCCGACGTTGTCTACGTTTAATACGGCTCACCAAGGGATGGACTTCTACTCGATCGGACTTCAGATTGCAGGGATCGGTACTCTCGTTGGTGCCATTAACTTCCTTGTGACGATCATTAATATGAGAGCGCCGGGAATGTCTTTCATGAGATTGCCGCTCTTTACATGGGCGACATTTATTACGTCAGCTCTGATCTTGTTTGCTTTTACGGCATTGGCAATTGACTTGATCTTTATGACTTTTGACCGCTTGTTTAGCGCAAGATTTTTTGATGTTGCTTACGGCGGAAACCCGATTTTGTGGCAGCACATCTTCTGGATCTTCGGACACCCTGAAGTTTACATCTTGATTCTGCCGGCATTCGGCATCATGTCCGAAGTGATTCCGACGTTCTCACGCAAGCGTCTGTTCGGTTACAGCTCCATGGTATTCGCTCTGGCATTGATCGGATTCCTTGGATTCATGGTTTGGGCGCACCATATGTTTACCGTGGGAATGGGTGCATTTGCGAACGCGTTGTTCGCCATTGCGACGATGTTGATCGCTGTTCCAACAGGGATCAAAGTATTTAACTGGCTCCTCACGATGTGGGGCGGAAGCATTCGATTTACTACGGCAAGCTTGTTTGCCATCAGCTTTGTACCGACATTTGTCATGGGCGGCGTAACCGGCGTCATGCTGGCTTCAGCGCCTGCGGACTATCAATACCATGATACGTATTTCGTTGTTGCGCATTTCCACTACGTCATCGTAGGGGGCAGCGTATTCGGCATATTCGCAGCCTTGTTCTACTGGTGGCCGAAGATGTTCGGCAAAATGCTGAACGAAACTCTTGGAAAATGGTTTTTCTGGATCTTCTCCATCGGTTTCCATCTGACGTTCTTTGTTCAGCATTTCCTCGGTTTGGACGGCATGCCGAGAAGAGTTTACACGTATTTGCCAGGTCAAGGATGGGATTTGTCTAACTTAGTAAGTTCCATTGGTGCGTATATGATGGGCATTGGAGTCATCTTGCTGCTTATTAACGTTGTCTATACCATCCGCAAAGGACCGGATGCACCTGCCGATCCGTGGGATGGACGGACGATGGAGTGGACGGTATCCTCGCCTTCGCCGTTGTACAACTTTAAGCAAACTCCGCTTGTTCGAGGCTTGGACGCATTCTGGAAAGAGAAAATGGATGGCAATAAAGGCATGACGCCGGCAGAACCGTTGCAGCCGATCCACATGCCGAACGGGTCTATCCTGCCGTTCCTGATGTCATTAGGACTCTTCATTGCAGGCTTCGGCTTTATCTATAAGGATTATGATTTCAACAATGCGTTGATGAATGGGCTGTTTAACAATTACATCGTCATTTACGCTGGATTGCTCATGTTATTCGGCAGCATGGCGACGCGCTGTCTCATCGATGATCCTGGCTATTACATTCAGCCGGAAGAGTTGAAGGAAGAGGAGGCATAATAGATGAGTCAAACAAATGCACACAGTAACACCGCCCTGACCGGACAACTTGAGCGAGCCACGCTTGAAGGACGCAATAAGATCCTCGGCTTCTGGCTCTTTCTTGGAGCGGAAACCGTACTGTTCGGAACTTTGTTTGCCGCTTATCTTGGATTAAGGCACCAAGTGCTGGACGGCCCGACGCCGCAAGAGCTGTTCTCATTGCCGTTCGTGGCATTGATGACCGCCGTCTTGCTTGTGAGCAGCTTGACGAGCGTGCTGGCCGTTCAGGCCATGCATCGCGGCAATGTCAAAGTGATGCTGAGATGGCTGATCGTAACTGTTTTGCTTGGATTTACGTTCCTTTGCTTGGAGATTTATGAGTTTAATCATTATGTTGCTTTAGGACATACTTTTAGTACGAGCGCCTTTAGTTCTTCTTTCTACAGTTTAGTTGGGTTTCACGGCGCGCACGTCGTAATAGGCGTTGTTTGGATCACACTTGTGATTTTGCAAATGCCGAGAAAAGGATTAACGCCCGTAACTGCGAATAAAGTGTATGTAGCATCATTGTACTGGCACTACATTGACGTCATCTGGGTGTTTATCTTCTCGCTAGTATATCTGTTAGGAAGGGTGGGCTGACGCTTGCAACAAAATGAAGAAGTTGTGCAGCGACAGAAGGTTAAAACCGGCCCGGCACATGAAGGGTCAAAGAATCACCTGATAACATTCGGCGTATCCATTGCGCTGACATTCCTAGCCTTCGCAGCTGTCGCCAACGAAAGTTTAAGCAGCAGTTTTGTCGTATTTTTGCTTTGCATTATGGCCTTGGTTCAAGCGCTGTTCCAGCTTTTCTTCTGGATGCACATGAAAGATAAAGGCCACGGCTATGCTAAATTGTTTTTGTTCGGCGGTTTTCTAGTAGCCATGTTTGGTTTTGCATCTGCATTGTTTTGGATATGGTGGTAAGAAAGTTTTAACGGCGGGGGAGGTCCATTGCAACCTCCCCTTTTCTAAATGATTTCAACAGGAGGAATGA
Organism: uncultured Paenibacillaceae bacterium; assembly: GCA_937983035.1. GTDB lineage: Bacteria > Bacillota > Bacilli > Paenibacillales > CALAME01 > CALKAN01. Next base: position 8,353 of record CALKAN010000061.1, read on the forward strand.
CAGATGCCGGATCTGCAACAATTTGGCTTTCAGGCGCTTTGGAGTCCTTTCGCACTGATCTTTACTGTGCTCATCGGTATTCTTTATCTATATGTCACCGGGCCGATGCGCGAAAAATTTAAAGATGCAGAGCCGGTTCCGCTAAAGAGAAAACTGCTGTTCTTCAGCGGACTTGCGCTGTTATATTTGGCTTTGGCCGGACCTTTGAATTTGCTTGCTCACTTGATGTTTACCTACCATATGCTCGCTATGGCGATCGCGTTTCTTGCGGCACCGCCTCTCGTTCTCCTTGGTATACCCGCATGGCTGCTTCGTCCGTTGTTTAAAATCACCTTTGTCAAGAAAGCATCCAAAGTATTGTTGAATCCGATCCTAACGCTGCTCATGTTCAACGGAATGTTTTCGTTCTATCACCTTCCTGTCATCATGGACACCGTAATGACGAACTATGCATTGCATTATTTCATTTATGCATTGCTGTTGTTTGCTGCATTTTGCATGTGGTGGCCGGTCATTGATCCTGTGCCGGAGTTAGGCACTTTAACGCATTTGAAGAAAATGGGGTACATGTTTGCCAACGGCGTGCTCTTGACGCCGGCTTGCGCGATGATTATATTTGCACCTGAACCGTTGTTCCAGATGTACAACGATCCGATGGTATGGGCGAAAGCGCTCGGGTATTGCGTGCCGGGAGATCCGCAGCTGTTGCTTCAGCTGTTCCAAGGCCCGGAAAATTTCTCATTGATGCCGCCGCGTGACGATCAACAACTGGGCGGAATCGTGATGAAATTTATGCAGGAAATTATGTACGGATCGATTTTGGCATACAACTTTAAGCTGTGGTATCGTTCTGAACATCCAGAGGATGACGAACCGGACGATCCAGCTGCGCTTAAACGCCATTATGAACAATTAAACAACGCATAATGACACGTTTGCTTTTTTTGTGAAATTACAGGTACAATCAATAATTGTTATTTGTTACAATGTAACCATGCAGCGACGAAGGCGGGGAATTGTCTGTCGAGCATGGTTTTTTATTTTGAAAACAGATGATTTTTTATGGAGCAATATTTGCTTAAAACAGCTCTTTGAAAAGGAGTCATGTCATTGGAGAGGTTGCGTTTAGAACAAGTGAGCAAAACATTTGGCAGCCATTTGGCCGTCGATTCTTTAAGCTTGTCTGTGCAAGCCGGAGAAATATTTGGACTTTTGGGCGCTAACGGCGCGGGAAAGACAACTACGATGCGCATGGTGCTGAACATTTTGAAACCTGATCAAGGGCAAATTTATTGGAAAGGCAAACCATCATACGAATCGTTGCGAAAGCTGACAGGATATTTGCCGGAAGAAAGAGGTCTGTATCCTAAAATCAAAGTTTCGGAACAAATTTTGTATATGGCCAAACTGAGAGGCATTTCGCGCACCGATGCAGAGAAGTCGCTGAAATATTGGCTCGAGCGGTTTCAAGTGTTGCAATATTACGATATGAAAGTGGAAGAGTTGTCGAAAGGGAATCAGCAAAAAATTCAATTCATCGCCGCTGTCATTCATCGGCCGGAAATTTTAGTATTGGACGAAGCGTTCAGCGGGTTAGACCCGGTCAATGTTGAATTATTAAAAGATTCCGTGAAAGACCTGCGCGATCAAGGAACGGCTGTGTTATTTTCTACCCACCGCATGGAGCATGTCGAAGAATTGTGCAGCAACATATGCATTTTGCATCGTTCCAAAGCTGTGTTGAAGGGGAATTTAAAAGAATTGAAACAAAAATATCCGCGTGAGCGGGTGCAGTTAAAAACAGCTTCCCCCGTGGAAGGATTGGAGCGAGTGAAAGGCGTCTTGCAAGTGCAGTCCACAGAAAACGGCTACGATATTCGCATTGCCGATGAGGCCAGCGCGCAGCAATTGCTATCGCTTGCGATGTCACAAACGAATGTGATCAAGTTCGAAGTGAAAGAACCGAGCATGAATGAAATATTTATTAAAGCAGTAGGCGGTGAGAAGAATGAATGAGCTGGCTGCGGTGATGAGCTTTACGCTGAAAAACAAACTAAAGTCGAAAGCATTTATTGTCACTACGGTCATAATCGGATTATTAATCGCTGTATTTGTGCATTTGCCGCTGATCATTGAAGCATTTTCTTCAGAGGAACCGGATCGGGTCGGCATGACTGAAGACGAAAGCGGATTGGCCGTGCAGTTGAAGCAATATTTCGAACAGCAATCGAATCCAGCGATAGAAATTGTTATACTGCCGCAGCAAGGTACGGCGGCCGCAGACTTAGCGCAAGCGAGAGAAGAGATCGAGTCGGGAGAGTTAAAAGGTTATTTGCAGCTGTCTGATGACAACAGACAAGAAGAGCATGCCTTTCCTTCTTTTGTCTTTCATTCCAAAGGGACGATGGAATTCAGCATCCGCTCGTCTTTGGAACGCGCGCTTCAAGCGATCAAAATGGAGCAAATGGTCGATGAGCTGGGATTGAGCAGGCAGCAGATTGCTGCGCTTACGTCGCCGGTTTCCATCCAAAACGTTCAGATTACATCGGAAGCCAAAGAAGGAAGAAGTGAAACAGAAGTCGTCATCGCCTATATTCTTGTTTATGCGTTTCTGATCATATTATTTATGGCTGTGGCGATGTATGGAAACATGATCGCTTCCGAAGTTACAGCTGAAAAAAGTTCCAGAGTGATGGAAGTGCTCATTTCAACCGTATCTCCGGTGAAACAGATGTTCGGGAAAATTTTCGGAACTTGCATTCTGGGGATGCTGCAATTAGCCGTGTTTATCATCATCGCCTTGGCAGGCTTAAGTTTGCCATATAATCGGGCTGCTTTGTCTGGATTGAACTTAAACTTGTCGGACATTCCATTTTCATTGTTCGCTTATTTCGTCATTTTTTATTTGCTTGGGTTTTTCTTGTACGGCACGGTTTTCGCTGCGATTGGGTCGATCGTGAGCCGGACAGAAGATCTTGGGCAGGCGTTGATGCCGATCACGCTGTTAATTTTGGCTGGTTTCTACATTGGGTTGTTTGGTTTGAATGCGCCGAATGCAGGCTGGATTTCCGCTGTTTCGTATTTTCCGTTTTTCACGCCGCTGTTGATGTTTATGCGAATCGGCATGACAGAACCGCCTTTTTGGCAAATCGGCCTTTCCATACTGATTATGCTCGCCTCGATTTTGCTGATGGGCTGGCTTGCAGCGAAAATTTATCGCACCGGAGTGTTGATGTACGGAAAAAGGCCGAGATGGAAAGAATTATGGAAAGCGATGAGATCAACGCAATAAGACATCATGCATTCATGTTCGGTAAAGTTTTCGATAAGCAGAAGGGTTCATGCCTGCTTTGCGCGTGAACACTCTGCTGAAATAAAAACCGTTTTGAAATCCGCATTCGCTTGCGATCGCATCGATCGTATCATCTGTCCTGAGCAGGAGGGTCTGGGATCGGTTCAGGCGCAGCAACGTTAAATATTCGCTCGGCGATTGACCCGTGCATTGCTGAAACCGGCGGGAAAGCCATGAAGGGCTGAGACCTGCTTCATTGGCAATATCTTTTAATTGCAGCGGCTCATGATAGTGATTGTTTAAATATTCGATCACTTTCAAGATGAGCGGGTCTTGTTGGATTTGCCGTTTATGCCGCTCGGAGTCGCAGATGAACAACAGATCTTCCAGGATATGATTCAAGTAAAGCCGTTCCTTTTCATTACCGGACACATAATATTGGCGGAAATAAGCAAAATTCGAACTGAGCCGGTTCGTATTTTGCAGCGTCACTTTTCCGACGGGAAGCGGCGCAGCTGCTTTTGCATCGGTTTGGCTGCATTCAAATAAAATGCGATAAAAAGAAATGGGAGTCACGGCTTTGCGATGCAGCGTGATTCCTGGAGGGCAGAAAACGAGGTCGCCGAAGGCGGCCTTTCCTTTTTCTTTGCCGACTTGATATTGAAAAGATCCTTGATCAACGGCCAAAATGACCCAGCGGCCATAAGAACTTTTTTCATACATAAATGCGGCATCCGGTCCTTTGTAAATGACATCAATCAGCTTCACTTTTTCCTTCCCGATCATAGGCTCACCTCATAAATTACGAAATTATGTATAAAAATACCCTATAATAATGCATTTGAAAAGTAAAGGCTTTCATTTACGATGAAAGTGAATATAGTCACAGCTGCACGGCTTATCGCATCGTGCGAAAGCATGGAGGGGGGACTGTTCTTTTAGAAACAGCAGAAGTGTAACAAGGAAAGTAAGCGCATTCATTTTGTTTGTTTTCATCTTATAAAAAGGGAAGGGAAGGATGGACCGATGGTCAAACGACATTTTGCAGCATGGATGTTGATGATTGTAATGTTTTTCGTTGCAGCGGCGTGCTCAGCGGACGAGCAGGCAGCGCCCCAGCCAACGCCGGCAGGCACTGTGCGGGAGGCTGATAATGAGCCGGCAGCGGCAACAGTTCCGGAACCGGCACCGCCGGCTGAGCTGATTATTCATTCAAGCAGCGGCTGGACAGAAGAAACGGTCGATGAGCGATTCGCCAACGCAGTTCGGGAGAAATTTCCACACCATACGATCACATATATTCGCACCGGAGCTGATTCCAATTATTCCGCGCTGATCACTTCCGGGGTGACGATTGACATCTTTTTTGAATCGATCGCGCAGATGAGTCTTGGTCCCTTACCTGTCGGACTTGAGCAAGATATGGAGGAATTAGTGCGGAAATACAATATTGATTTATCCGTATTCGAGCCTTCCATGATCGATGTCATACGAACGATGGGCGAAGGCAAATTAGTTGCGCTTCCTTTTTTAAACAATACGCTGTCGCTTTATTACAACAAAGATATTTTTGACCGATTTGGGGTTTCATACCCGACTGATGACATGACCTGGAACGAAATCATTGAGCTGGCGCGAACGCTGACGAGGGAAGAAGACGGACAGAAATATTACGGCTTGGCGATTGCGATGGGACACATGCTGCGCTTGAATCAAATGTCCATGCCGTATGTGGACTTGGAAACCGTTGAACCGACCATCGCGAACGAACGGTGGAAAATATTGATCGATCGGCTCCTTGTGCCGCTTTATCAAATTCAAGAAGAAAGTCCGCCGAATTTTTTGACGCAGCAGACAGTAGCGATGCAAGCAGGATTGGCGAACATCCACCTGAACAATGATATGAGCGACATGAACTGGGATGTGGCGGCATTGCCGACGTTTGAAGAGCTGCCAGGCGTCGGTCCGCAGTTGTATCCGACGTATGTCGGCGTCAGCAAGGTTTCAAAGCATCAGGAACAGAGCATGGAAATCATTCAATACTTAGTGTCTGAAGAATTTCAGACTAAAGTGGCGGAAATCGGCGCCTTGCCCGCAATTCGCACGGATCAAATTTTGGAGCGGTTCGGAACGGCAACCGATTTTCAAGATAAAAACATCCGTTCTGTTTTCTATGAAAATCATGCCCCGATCACGGTGAAAACAAAATACGATACAGAAATAGAGAGGGTATACAACAGTAATATAAATTTATTGCTTTCCGGTGAAATCGATACGAACACGATGATGCGTCAAGCATATGAGGAAGCGAAATTGAAGCTGAGTGAATTGATGCAAGCGGATTGATCGCTGGCAGCGGCATAAAGATGGATGGAAGGCATAAACAGGAGGAGGAGAGTATGTCAATGAAGTTTGCTGTGAAAGCCGCCGATTACGAACGATTGCTGCTGAGGTGGATCCGAAGCGCAAAGGAACATATCTATGAAATCCT
>CALKAN010000062.1 GCA_937983035.1 uncultured Paenibacillaceae bacterium
CAAACGTCCACGTTCCCCGTTGCGGAAAACATTCATATTGACAATATTTTGCATCAGTCAATCGTGCCGGCGCGCATATCGCCGACCACGGCAGAGCAAGCGGAATCGCTTGCGCTGCGCATTGCGGAAGCGCTGGATGTCGTCGGGTTGATCGCCGTAGAAATGTTTTTGACGAAAGACGGGCAGCTGTACGTCAACGAATTGGCGCCGCGCCCGCACAACTCCGGCCACTATACGATTGAAGCGTGCACGACATCGCAATTCGAACAGCATTTGCGGGCGATATGCAATTTGCCGTTGGGACCGGTTAAGCTGCTCAGTCCGGTCGTCATGGTGAACGTGCTCGGCGAGCACGCGGCGCCGCTGCTCCGTTGGCTGGAAAGCGGAGGAGAAGCCGAAGCGCCTCATTTGAAATTTCATGTTCATTTGTACGGAAAACACGAAGTGAAGCCGAAGCGCAAAATGGGGCATGTCAACATATTGACAGCGAATATTGAAGAAGCGCTCGCGTGGATCGAACAAAGCCCCATTTGGAAATCGAGGGAGGTTTAGCAAATGATCGAACGTTACACGAGACCAGAGATGGCTGTCATTTGGACAGAGGAAAACAAGTTTAAAGCGTGGCTGGAAGTGGAGCTGTGTGCCTGTGAAGCATGGGCCGAATTAGGCGTCATTCCGAAGGAAGACGCAGCGAAACTGCGCGAGAATGCCAGTTTTAATCTGGAGCGGATTTATGAAATTGAACAGGAAACCCGGCATGATGTGATCGCTTTTACCCGGGCGGTTTCGGAAACGCTCGGACCGGAGCGGAAATGGGTGCACTATGGCCTCACTTCGACAGACGTCGTTGACACGGCGCTCGGTTATTTGCTGAAACAAGCGAACGAAATTTTAGAACAAGATTTGCTTCGTTTTATCGACATATTGAAAGAAAAAGCGCTGGAACATAAAGATACGGTGATGATGGGCCGGACTCACGGCGTGCATGCGGAGCCGACGACGTTCGGCTTGAAGCTGGCGCTGTGGCATGAAGAAATGAAGCGCAATTTGGAGCGGTTCCGCAATGCGGCCGAACGGGTGCAATATGGGAAATTGTCCGGAGCTGTCGGCACGTATGCAAATATTGATCCTTTTGTGGAACAATATGTATGCGAGAAGCTCGGCATTAAGCCGGCGCCGATTTCTACCCAAACGCTGCAAAGAGACCGCCACGCCGAGTATATGTCCGTTATTGCGCTGATCGCGACATCGATCGAGAAGTTTGCGACAGAAATCCGGGCGCTGCAAAAGAGCGAATTCCGCGAAGTGGAGGAAGCATTTGCGAAAGGGCAGAAAGGCTCCTCGGCCATGCCGCACAAACGCAATCCGATCGGATGCGAAAACATGACCGGTTTGGCGAGAGTGATTCGCGGCTATATGATTACCGCTTATGAGAACGTGCCGCTGTGGCACGAGCGGGATATTTCCCACTCTTCGACGGAACGCATCATTCTTCCTGATGCGACGATTTTGTTGAATTACATGTTGAACCGATTCGGCAACATTGTGAAAAATTTAACGGTGTTCCCGGAAAATATGAAGCGCAACATGAAGCGCACGTACGATGTGCCGTTTTCCGGCCGGGTGATGACGAAGCTGATCGATAAAGGGTTCAGCCGGGAGCAGGCGTACGACACGGTGCAGCCGCTGGCGATGACCGCATGGAACGAGCAGCGATCTTTCCGCGAAATTGTGGAATCGAACGAAGAAATTAATAAGCATTTGTCGCCGGAAGAAATCGCGGACTGTTTCGATCCGAGCTGGCATTTAAAACATGTGGATACGATTTTCAAACGAATAGGGTTAATGTAATTTAATCTTCGCCGGGAAGAAGTTTAAAAATGCCGGCTTAGCTGATTGAGAAGGGGCATGGCAAAGGAAGGGGCATAGCAAGCGCGGCATAGATCGGCAAGCTGGATCGCATATTGAAGCGGCTGCCGGGGGCTGGGCAGACGTTCATTCAACTCAGGGCGCAATCATTCGGACAAAGGGGGCTTTTCATTGAAAGCAGGGCAAACGCTGGCCACAGCAGAGCATCTTGTGAACGCACCGCTCATTTACAAAGGAAAAGTGCGGGAAATGTACGACTTGGGCGAACATTACATGTTTGTCGTGACAGACCGCATTTCTGCCTTCGATTTCGTTCTTTCGCCGGAAATTCCCGGCAAGGGAAAGGTGCTGAACAAGCTGAGCGAATTTTGGTTCAAGCAGACGGAGCATATTATCCCGAACCATATGGTGCATACCGATGTTGACCGGGTGAGCGGAGCGGTGAACGATGCCGCCGCTTTGCAAGACCGTCTCATGGTGACGAAAAAAGCAGAGCGAATTGACATGGAATGCATCGTGCGCGGTTATGTTACCGGGGGCGGCTGGAGACAGTATGTGAAAACAGGAGAAGTGAACGGGATCCGGCTGCCTGCAAATTTGCGCAAAAATCAGAAGCTGGAGCAGCCGATTTTTACGCCGTCGATTAAAAACGATGCCGGTCACGATGAAGACATTCCGGTCAGCCGCATGGCGGAGCTGATCGGAGAATCATTAACAGAAACGCTGCAGAAGATCAGCATTGAGCTGTATGAATTTGCGCGCGGCGTCTGCGAGCGCAAAGGCATTATTTTGGCAGACAGCAAATTTGAATTCGGTTTTGTGGACGGAGAGCTCGTTTTAATTGATGAAATTTTCACGCCTGATTCTTCGCGCTTTTGGGCAAAAGAAGATTATGCGCTCGACATTGACATTGACAGCATGGACAAAGAGCCGGTGCGCAATTATTTAGCCCATTCGGATTGGGATCGGCAAAGGGCGCCTGAGCCGCTGCCGGAAAAGGTGGTAGCAGAAACGTCCGCTCGTTATGAAAAGATATTCCATTTGTTAACCGATACAAAGGAGGAGCAAACGTTATGATTAAAGCGACCGTGTATGTCACGATTAAACAAAGTGTATTAGATCCGCAAGGAAAAGCCGCGCAAAGCGCGCTCCAAGCGCTTGGTTTTGATGAAGTGGAAGAAGTGCGCATCGGCAAATACATTGAGCTGGAATTAAATACGGCAGATCAAGCCGCTGCGGAAGCCCGCGTGAAAGAAATGTGCGAAAAACTGCTGGTCAACACGGTAATTGAAGACTACCGCTATGAGCTGAGCGAGGCACAAGAGCGGGAGGGCGTGCGATGAAATTCGGCGTACTCGTTTTTCCTGGTTCCAATACGGATAGTTATAACGCCATTCAGGACACGATTGCACAGCCGGCGGATCAAGTGTGGCATACGGAGACGGACTTGTCGCAGTACGACTGCATTGTGATTCCGGGAGGGTCTTCATACGGCGACTATGTGCGGCCCGGCGCCATTTCTCAGTACAGCCCGGTGATGGAAGCCGTGAAGAAGGCGGCAGCGGAAGGAACGTTCATCTTGGGCATCGGCAACGGATTCCAAATTTTGACCGAGGCCGGCTTGCTGCCCGGCACATTTTTGCAAAACAGCAGTTTGAAGTTTCGCTGCGAGCACGTGTCTTTGCGGGTGGAAAATCATGAGACGCCTTTTACGGTCGATTATGAACCGGGAGAGATCATTCGCATTCCAATAGCTCACGGATTCGGGAACTATTATTGCGACGAGGACACGCTGGCCAAGCTGCACAGCAATCGCCAGATCGTTTTCCGCTATGAAGAAGAAAATCCGAATGGATCCGTCGATCAAATTGCCGGCATTGTCAACGAACAGGGGAATGTCGTCGGCATGATGCCCCGTCCGGAGCGGGCGGTACATGCATTGCTCGGTTCGGAAGACGGAAAGAAAATTTTCACATCAATATTGAGGACTTGGAGGGAGAAACATGACGCAAAAACAGCAAGCGAATGAGCCGACAGCAGAACAGATTGCCGAGTCGAAAATTTATCGGGAGTTTGGCGTCAGCGATCAGGAATACGACTTGATCTGCCAGTTTATGGGACGCAAGCCGAACTATACGGAAATCGGCGTTTTCAGCGTGATGTGGTCTGAACACTGTTCTTACAAGACCTCCAAGCCGATTTTAAGGAAGTTCCCGACATCAGGGCCGAGAGTGTTGGTAGGACCGGGAGAAGGCGCGGGAATCGTTGATATCGGTGACAATCAAGCGGTCGTCTTTAAGATCGAAAGCCATAACAGCCCTTCCGCCGTTGAACCTTATCAAGGAGCTGCCACAGGCGCCGGCGGCATCATCCGCGACATTTTCTCCATGGGGGCGCGCCCGATTGCGATGCTGAACTCGCTGCGTTTTGGCGAATTGGACAATGAACGCGTGAAATATTTGTTTGAAAATGCGGTGGCCGGCATTGCAGGTTATGGAAACAGCATCGGCATCCCGACGGTAGGCGGGGAAGTGCAATTCGATAAAAGCTATGAAGGCAACCCGCTCGTCAACGCGATGTGCATCGGTTTAATCGATCATAAAGACATTCAAAAAGGCGTCGCTGAAGGGGTCGGCAATCCGGTGTTTTATGTCGGGCCTCCGACAGGACGCGACGGCATTCACGGCGCGACTTTCTCTTCGGTGGAATTGAGCGATGACACCGGCGCGAAGCCGTCAGCGGTGCAAGTTGGGGATCCGTTCATGGAGAAGCTCGTAATGGAGGCGTGCTTGGAACTGATTCAATCCGGCATCGTGCTCGGCATTCAAGACATGGGCGCGGCAGGGCTTACTTGTTCCAGTGCGGAAATGGCGAGCAAAGCCGGAAACGGCATGGAGCTGTACTTGGACGACGTGCCGCAGCGGGAGCCGGGAATGACGCCGTATGAAATGATGCTGTCCGAATCGCAGGAACGGATGCTGTTCGTAACCGAGCCGCAGCATGAAGAACAGGCAAAAGCGATTTTTGCCAAATGGGGCTTGGAATGCGTGAAAGTCGGCAAGGTGACGGGCGACGGCCGTCTAAGGCTGTATCATCGCGGGGAAGTTGTCGGTGACATGCCGGTCGCTGCGCTCGTCGATCAATGTCCGGTGTATCATATGCCTTCAGAAGAGCCGTCTTATTATCGCGAAATGGGCCGCATAGATCTGAGCCAATACCCCGAAATGACCGATTTGAACGATGTGTTGAAGAAGCTCATCGGTTCGCCCAACATTGCCAGCAAAGAATGGGTGTACAATCAATACGATTACATGGCAGGCATGACAACGTATGTGACACCCGGTTCCGACGCAGCAGTGGTCGGCATTCGCGGCACGCGCAAGGCGCTGGCGATGACGACGGATTGCAATGGCCGCTATGTGTATTTGGACCCAGAGGTCGGGGGCAAAATCGCCGTGAGCGAAGCTGCGCGCAATATTGTATGTTCCGGGGCGGAGCCGTTGGCTGTGACGGACAACTTGAATTTCGGCAGCCCGGATAAGCCGGAAGTGTTCTGGCAATTGGAAAAAGCGGCGGACGGCATTTCGGAAGCGTGCCGCAAGCTGGAAACGCCTGTCATCGGCGGCAATGTCAGCTTGTACAATGAAAATGCGAAAGGCGCCATTTATCCGACGCCTGTGATCGGCATGGTCGGCTTGGTG
>CALKAN010000063.1 GCA_937983035.1 uncultured Paenibacillaceae bacterium
CCGAACCTGATAAATTAATTACGGCATATCATAAAATTTGGGAGAAACATGAACCATTGTTTAAACAAGCTGGCACGAAATATTTGGCCAGTTTTCTATTTTCATACGGACATAATCTGTGTTTAGCAGGGCAAATGAAAACGGGAAGAAAATATCTTGCTGAAGCTTTTTGTAATAATTTTACATCTGTGAAATATGCAATTGCATGGATTGTAAGCATATTCGGATATCGTTTATATAAATTTCTTTATTCTTTGTACAATGATTAAGGAGGCACGATCATGAAAGGCATCATCTTGGCGGGGGGAACCGGTTCGCGCCTGTACCCGCTGACGAAAGTGACGAATAAGCATCTGCTGCCCGTGGGGCGGTATCCTATGATTTATCATGCGATTTACAAGCTCAAGGAAGCATCCATTTATGATATATTGGTGGTAACAGGAAAAGAGCATATGGGCGACGTAGTTAATTTGCTCGGCAGCGGCCGTGATTTCGGGGTCCAGTTTACGTACCGCGTGCAGGATGAAGCCGGAGGGATTGCGCAGGCGCTCGGCTTGGCGGAACAGTTTGTCGGCGATGACAAAATGGTCGTCATCTTAGGCGACAACATCTTTTCGGATTCGATCGTTCCTTATGTCGAAGATTTCAAACGAATGCCGAAAGGAGCGAAAATTTTGCTGAAACAAGTGGAAGACCCGGCGCGATTCGGCGTTCCTGAAATTGACGGCGACCGCATTGCAGCAATTGAAGAGAAACCGAAGCATCCAAAGAGCAATTATGCTGTGACCGGCATATATATGTTTGACAGCCAAGTTTTCGACATGATCAAGACGCTGCGGCCGTCTGCCAGAGGGGAGTACGAAATTACAGATGTAAACAATATGTACATCCATCAAGGGGAACTCGCTTATGATATTTTACAAGGCTGGTGGACAGATGCCGGCACGCATGAATCATGGGTGCGGGCAAATGAGTTGGCAGCGCATATTGTCTACGAGAACGATTGAGGCTGGAATTTCTCAATGATGGGATGTGGTTGATATGAAGAGGCTGCAAACTTTTTTCCAAGACGTCGTATTAATCGAACCTCAAGTGCATGGCGATCACCGAGGCTTTTTCATGGAAAGTTACAATCAAAAACAGTTTGAACAGCTTGGCATACACATCAATTTTGTACAAGATAACCATTCGTATTCAGCGGAAGCAGGCACGCTGCGCGGGCTGCATTATCAGCTGGAGCCGATGGCGCAGTCGAAGCTGATTCGAGTATTATCAGGCGCGATTTACGATGTGTTCGTAGATATTCGCAAAGATTCGCCCACTTACGGACAGTGGAAAGGAGTGATCCTTTCGGCAGACAACAAGCGGCAGCTCTTGATCCCGAAAGGATTCGCGCACGGCTTCTGCACCTTGGTGCCGGATACTCATATTTTGTATAAAGTAGATCAATATTACTCGCCGAATCACGACCGCGGAATCTTATGGAACGATCCAGCCCTCGGCATCGACTGGCCTGTTTCTGATCCCATCCTGTCAGACAAAGACAGACAACATCCTGTACTGGCTGATGCAGAAAACAATTTCACTTAATGAGGTGCCTGACTATGAAAATGTTGATTACTGGCGGAGCCGGGTTCATCGGTTCCAATTTCATTAAATATATGGCAGCGAAATATCCGGATTATCATATTGTTCACCTGGATGCGCTCACTTATGCCGGGAATTTATTAAATTTGAAAGACATCGAGTTTCACAGCCATTATGAGTTTATTCAAGGTGACATTGCAGACGCATCGCTGGTAACGGAAATTTTCAAGCAGGGGATCGACTATGTGGTCAATTTCGCGGCGGAATCTCATGTAGACCGGAGCATCGCTGATCCTGGCATTTTCGTGCATACGAATATTGTTGGCACGCAAACTTTGCTGGAAGCAGCCAGGAAATACGGAGTGAAGAAGTTTATCCAGATTTCTACCGATGAAGTATACGGCACGTTGGATGAAACAGGAAAATTTACGGAAGAAACTCCGCTCGCTCCGAACAGTCCGTACAGTGCAAGCAAAGCAAGCGCAGATTTGCTTGTCCGCGCTTATCATGAAACGTATCAGCTGCCGGTGAATATTACGCGCTGCTCAAACAACTATGGCCCTTATCAATTTCCAGAAAAGTTAATTCCGCTGATGATTCTTCAAGCGATGGCAGATCAGGCGCTCCCTGTTTATGGGGACGGTCTGCACGTTCGCGATTGGATCTATGTAGAGGATCATTGCCGGGCGATTGATTTCGTGCTGCAGCGAGGCGTAAACGGCGAAGTGTATAATATTGGCGCAAACTGTGAGAAGACGAACTTGGAAGTCGTGCAAACGATTTTGCGGTTGTTAAATAAGCCGGAATCTTTGATCCGCTTTGTGGATGACCGACCGGGGCACGATCGGCGTTATGCGATTGATGCTTCGAAAATGCATGCTTTAGGCTGGAAGCCGCTGAAAAATTTTGAAGAAGGGCTGGCAAGCACGATTGAGTGGTATGCGAATCACCCGGAATGGATCAATGCGGTCAAAACGGGTGAATATCAGCGCTATTACGAAAAACAATATGGGAAAAGATTAGGTGCAGAACGATGAAACTACTTATTACCGGAGCAGGAGGACAACTGGGACAAGAATTATTGGCGGCGGCACGACAGATGCCGTTCGATGTGATCGGGTATGCGAGAGCCGAATTGGATATTGCCGATATGGATCAGGTGCAAGCTGCGTTCAGCCATGTTCGTCCTGATTTTATTATACATGCCGCTGCTTACACCGCTGTGGATGATGCGGAAACCAATCAAGAAAAGGCCTACCAGATCAATGCATACGGCGCCCGCAATGTGGCTGTTGCAGCCGAGCAAATGGGGGCCAAGCTGTGTTATATCAGCACCGATTACGTATTTGACGGGGAGGCCGCAATGCCTTACCGTGAATTTGATCGTTTGAATCCATTAAATGTATACGGAAAATCGAAGCAAGCGGGAGAGCAGCTCGTTCAAACACTAAGCTCCCGTTATTTTATCGTGCGCACATCTTGGCTGTTTGGCCAACATGGGAACAATTTTGTGAAAACGATGCTGAGACTGGCTCAGGAGAAAGAACAGCTTCAAGTCGTGAATGATCAGATCGGCTCCCCAACGTATGCGAAAGATTTGGCCCATTTTTTGTTGGAGTTGATCACAACAGACAAATACGGGATTTATCATGCAACGAATGCAGGGGCTTGCAGCTGGTTTGAATTTGCGCGAGAAATTTTTCAGTTAAGCGGCGATGAAGTTGAAGTTCTTCCTTGTGCAACGGAGGAGTTTCCAAGGCCTGCCCGGCGTCCGAAACATTCGGTGCTGGACAACATGGCCATGCGCACCAATGGATTTCAGCAGCTGCGCCATTGGCGCGACGCATTACAAGAATTTATTTGTTTGCTTGGTGAGGATTCGCGATGTTAACGGTCAGCGTGCATATTGTGACGTACAACAGCGAGGCGTATATTCAAAAGTGCATTCAATCTGTGTTGCAGCAGACTTATCCGATTCAGCAAATCATCGTCATTGACAATCAGTCTGCAGATCGTACGCTGGAAGCCGCAAGTCAATTTGATCAAATTCAATTGATAGCCAATGAAGAGAATGTCGGATTCGCTGAAGGGCATAACCAAGCGATCGCGCTTTCCAAAAGCGACTATTGCCTCGTGTTGAATCCGGATGTTGTTTTGTCGCCGGAATACGTGGAGCGGCTCGTTGCATTTGCTGAGCGTCACCCTGATGCCGGGGGATTAACCGGAAAGCTCGTTTCAGCCGCGTCTTCAGAACGAATCGACAGCACGGGCATCGCAGTCAAGAAGAGCAGGCGCGCAATCGATCGGGGCGCGTCCGAGCCGGCGCATGCTGATGACCAGTCGCAGGAAGTATTCGGCATTTCAGGAGCAGCGGCATTTTAGTCTCGCACGATGATTGA
>CALKAN010000064.1 GCA_937983035.1 uncultured Paenibacillaceae bacterium
GCGACAGCTGTCCGTGAATGACTTTGTTTTCAATGGAACGGAAAGGATCGATCGTCCCTCCGATTGCCGCGATGACCGCCCATATCTTAATGTTGAGCGCATAATCTTTCATCACGATGGAGGGCGGTTTCAGCGTCATCACTGCAGCGATGCCGGCGAGCATGCACGCGCCGAGCACGACGCCGAATGCGACCATGAAGTGAGTGATGAGCTGAGCCAGGTAAGAACCTAACAGTCTGTCATTAATCATAATTTGCAATCCTCCGCATCTCATAAACTTTTACATGTCAGCAGGACCCTTGTCTCTTATCATTGTATGGGTCAAGTCCTGCCAAATATGCTAAAATGTAAGAAAGAAGCTAACGGTTGATCGTGAGGAGAGACAAGGGCTATGTCAGAGTTTGTTCACCTTCATGTGCACAGTGAATACAGCTTGCTGGACGGGGCTGCCCGCATCCATGACTTGGCATCGCGAGCGGCTGAATTAGGCATGAAGGCACTGGCATTAACAGATCACGGAGTCATGTACGGTGCGCATGCATTTTATCAAGCTTGCCGCAAGCATCAGATTAAGCCGATCATCGGCTGCGAAGTGTATTTGACGCCGGGGAGCAGGTTTGATAAGAAAAAGCGCAGCGAAAGCCAGTTGCATCATCTGGTATTGCTTTGCAAAGATTTGACGGGATATCGCAATTTGCTCAAGCTCTGTTCCTTGGCTCATTTGGAAGGCTATCATTACAAGCCTCGAATTGATTTGGATTTATTGTCACGGCATAAAGAAGGTTTAATTGCATTGAGCGGCTGTTTAGCGGGGGAGATTCCGCAATATTTGCTGCAAAACAAGCCGGAGGAGGCACTGAGCGCGGCCAAACGGTACCAATCGATGTTTGGCGGCGATTTTTACATTGAAATCCAAGATCACGGCTTGCTGGAACAGAAGCGGATTATGGACGGGCTCATCGCTTTATCTAAGCAGACCGGCGTGAAGCTTGTTGCTACGAACGATGTGCATTATATCAGCCGGGAAGACGCGCAGCTGCAAGATATTTTGCTGTGCATTGGGACGGGCAAAACGATCGAAGACGAAAATCGGCTCCGTTTTCAAAGCGATCAATTATATTTGAAGTCGCCTGATGAAATGATGGAGCTGTTTGCTTATGTGCCGGAAGCGGTGCACGCGACTGTAGAGATCGCGCAAAAATGCCATTTGAATTTGGAAGAAAGCAAAGCGGTGCTGCCCAAATACAAGCCTTTGCCGGAAGGCGTCTCTTCGTTTGAATATTTGAAACAGCTCTGCTTGAAAGGGCTGAAACAGCGGTATGGAAAGGAACTGAGCAATCCTGAACGCGCAGCTGCATTGAAAGAGCGTTTGGCTTTTGAGCTGAAGACGATTCAGTCCATGGGATTCAGCGATTATTTTCTCATCGTGTGGGATTTTATGCAATTTGCGCACGAGCAAGGCATTATGACCGGACCAGGCCGAGGCTCAGCGGCGAGCAGTTTAGTTGCGTATGTTTTGAACATTACGAATGTGGACCCGCTGAAACACGGCCTCTTGTTTGAACGTTTCCTCAATCCGGAACGGGTGTCGATGCCGGATATTGACATTGATTTTAACGATCAGCGCCGCGATGAAGTGATTCGCTATGTCGCTGAAAAGTACGGGCACGAACATACCGCGCAGATCATTACGTTCGGCACGATGGCTGCCCGCGCAGCCGTGAGGGATGTCGGCCGCGTATTGGAACTGCCTTATCACGAAGTGGACAAAACGGCGAAACTCATTCCGAATCGTCCGGGCATGACGATTGAGCGCGCGCTTCAATTGGAGCCTGAACTTAAAGAGTGGTGCAAACAAAATGAAAATGCCAAAAAGCTGATTCAAATGGCGCGGAAAGTGGAAGGCATGCCGAGACATGCGTCGACGCATGCTGCCGGCGTCGTCATTTCCGAAGATCCGCTGACTGATTATGTGCCGCTGCAGGAAGGATCGGATCAAATCCCGCTGACGCAGTATTCGATGGAACATTTAGAGCAGATTGGCTTGTTAAAGATGGATTTTCTAGGTCTTCGCACGCTGTCGATTATCGAGCGCACGTTAGAGTGGATTAAGCGGATGACGGGAAGGCAAGTAGACATCCATCAGTTGAATTACGATGACCCGGCGACGTATGAGCTGATGTCCAGCGGAAACACGACAGGCGTGTTTCAATTGGAATCTGCCGGCATGCGCAAAGTGCTGCGGGAGCTGAAGCCGTCCAACTTTGAAGACATCGTCTCGGTGCTCGCGCTGTACCGTCCGGGTCCGATGGAATTCATCCCGCAATATATTAAGGCGAAGCATCGGTTGAAGAAGGTGGAGTATCCTCATCCGGCGCTGAAGGATATTTTGGAAGAAACATACGGCATTATCGTTTATCAAGAGCAAATTATGCAAATCGCAGCGAAAATGGCAGGCTTCAGTTTAGGGGAAGCCGATCTGCTGCGGCGTGCGGTTTCGAAGAAAGACAGAGAGATTTTGAATCAGGAAAGAAAACATTTCGTATCCGGATGCGTCAAGCAGGGATATGCAGAGGAAGACGCGAACAAAGTATATGACGTGATTGTGCGTTTTGCGGATTACGGTTTTGCAAAAGCTCATGCGACGGCTTACGGCATGCTCGCTTATCAGACGGCTTATTTGAAAGCCAACTATCCTGCGCCTTTTATGGCGTCCATGCTCACGGCCGTTCTCGGAAACCAGCAGAAAACAGCCGAGTACGTGGATGAATGCAGGCGAATGGGAATCGATGTGCTGCCGCCGGACATTAACGAAAGCGACGCTTCATTTACGCCGGTGCGCAAGCCGGATTCTCAATCGCATGCGATCCGCGTCGGCTTAGGCGCGGTGAAAAACATCGGCGCCGCGGCGATCGACAGCATCATGAAGGAAAGGCGCGAGGAGCGCTTTCGCGATTTGTCCGATTTTTGCCGGCGCGTAGATTTGCATGCATGCGGCAAAAAAGGGATCGAGTCGTTAATTATGGCCGGCGCACTGGACTCCTTGCCCGGGCACCGCGCACAGAAGATGGCGATGCTGGATGAAGTGATCGAGCGGTCGTTGGAATGGAAACAGGAACGGGAAGATTTGCAAATCCATTTGTTCGGTTTGACCGAGCAAATTAATTGGGAAGTTGAATATCCGGACGTCCCGCCGATGGATGACCGTGAAATTTTGCTGCATGAAAAGGAACTGCTCGGCATGTATTTATCCGGGCATCCTTTGGATTATTACGAAGAAAAGTTAAAAACTCTTCCGCTGACGCCGATTCATCAACTGCCTGAATATGCCGAATATACTTATGTCGTCGCCGCTGGAATGATCGTATCCTGCAAGCCGGTTGTGACGAAGAAAGGCAGGCAGATGGGTTTCGCTGAAGTGGAAGACCGCGTTGGAAAAGTCGAAGTGGTCATCTTTCCGGATGTTTGGCAGGCAAGCCGGGTGCTGCTGCATGAGGGCAGCTTGATTTGGCTGCGGGGAAGGGTGCAGCACGATGAAGAAAAAGTCAAGCTGATTGCGGAAAAGATCGGGTCATTGGACCACTTGTCTTCTCCGAAGCATTCGGACACATCCGATCAGCAAAGCTTGCATAGCGCCGGGAAGCCGGAAGCGGAAGAAAGAAGCAGCAAAGCCGCCATTCCAGCCAATTCGGTGTTCATCAAAATCAGCGCGAGCAAAGAACAGCCGGAAATATTAACGCAATTGAAGCGGGCGCTGCTGCGGCATCCGGGAGAAGCGCACGTTTACTTATACTATGAACGAAGACGCAAGACCATTTCATTAAGCGAAAAGTACCGGGCAGATCCGTCATCTTCTCTTCGTCATGCTGTGGAGTCGCTGCTAGGTGCGGGAGCTATTCGATTAAAATCTTAGATTAAGGAACATCAGGCGCTTTTTCTGCATATACATGGTTTACGCAGGACAAGGAGGAGTGCCTATGTTTAGACAAGACATCATTGCGCTTTTGCAGCGAAGAGGAGTGACGGTAGAAGACATTACAGAAATTGTCTATGAACTGCAAAAGCCGTATCATCCGCAGCTGACGATGGAGCAATGTTCCGACAGCGTGATGACCGTGCTCGGCAAACGTGAAGTGCAATACACTTTATATACCGGGATTACGTTGGATGAGCTGGCAGAGCGAAACTTGCTGCCTGAGCCGCTGCAACAAATCATGGAAACAGATGAGCCGCTGTACGGCGCAGATGAAACGTTAGCGCTCGGCATTACGCATTTGTACGGGATGATCGGTCTGACCAGCTTTGGGTATTTGGACAAAGTGAAAAAAGGCGTGATCAGCCGATTGAACAACAAAAAAAACGGCGAGATCCATGTGTTTCTGGACGATCTCGTTGCCGGAATCGCGGCTGCCGCTTCTGCCCGCATCGCTCACAATTAGCGCCGCGCCTTCTCGAGCTTAGGTTTTGTTGCGGTGAAAAGCGAAATTATGATATGATTAATCCATTGCAATAGGTCATTAGCAGCACGGGAGGAATTTCGGATGTGGACAGTGATTTATATCGCGCCTACCGAAAAAGTTGCGAAGAGGATTGAAGAGTATCTGGTGGAAGAAGGTTTCTTGGTTAAAGTGCGGCCTGTGAATGTTTCAAAAAGCCAGTTTGAAATATTAGTTCCCGAAGGGGAGCTGGATGAGATTCAAGAAGTGTTGAATCAAATTTTGCATTGAAAAATTGAACCGCGCTTGGATTTCGTGAAACGCCACAGCCAACTATTGCGCGCCAGAATGATCATAACCGGAGAGGTGTAAATGTGTTTAAGGATTTTTTTCATAAAAAGAAAAAGTACGCCACAGTCCCTTCGCAAAACAGCAAACGTGATATTCCAGAGGGATTGATGACGAAGTGTCCGGGATGCGGCACCATTCAGTTTAATAAAGAATTGGAAAAGACTTTGAAGGTGTGTCCGTCTTGCGATCATCATCTTCGCCTAAATGCCAAGGAGCGCATTGCCATCACCCTTGATAACGGAAGATTGTTTGAATATGACAGTGAAATGGTTTCTGAGGATCCGCTCGGATTCCCGGGATATAAAGAGAAATTAGCGAAACATACCGAAAAGACAGGGATGAAAGACGCTGTTATTACCGGAGAGGGTACGATCGGCGGCTTTCCTGTTGTTATTGCCTGCATGAGCTTCCAATTTTTTGGCGGGAGCATGGGCTCTGTTGTCGGGGAAAAGATTACGCGGGCGATTGAACGCGCAACTCAGAAACGGTATCCGTTGGTCATCTTTTCAACTTCCGGCGGCGCCAGAATGGAAGAGAGCATACTCAGCTTGATGCAGATGGCCAAGACCAGCGCTGCGCTCACGAAGTTCAGCGAAAGCGGCGGGCTTTACATATCTGTCATCACTGACCCTACATTCGGAGGAGTTCCCGCCAGCTTTGCGATGCTGGGCGATATCATCCTCGCAGAGCCGAAAGCTGCGCTCGGTTTTACTGGAAGACGCGTCATCGAGCAAACGATCAGGCAAAATCTTCCGGATGATTTCCAAACGGCTGAGTTTAATCTGAAGCATGGTCAGCTGGATAAAGTCGTGCACAGAAAAGACATGAAAGCCATGTTGACCAAGTTGATCGATCTCCATACGGTGAAGGAGGGGACGCCGGGTGGCAGCTGAGTTACCATTTGAGCAGTCTTTGGAAGAACTGCGAAAGAAGATCGAGGAATTGAAACGTTTTGGGGAGGAGCAAGGGATCGATTTCACCGAGGAAATCAGCAAGCTCGAACAGCGTTATGAGAAGCTGGAGGAAGAAGTGTACGGCAATTTGACCGTATCTGAAAAAATGCAGATTGCCAGACACCCTCAAAGGCCGACGACGCTGGACTACGTGCAGGCGATCTGCACCGATTTCGTCGAATTGCACGGCGACCGCGCTTTCGGCGATGATCTGGCCATCGTCGGCGGCATCGCCAAGTTTCATGGGCGCAGCGTCACGGTCGTCGGTCACCAGAAAGGGAAGGACACGAAAGACAACATTGCGCGAAACTTCGGCATGCCCCATCCGGAAGGATTTCGCAAAGCACTGCGGCTGATGAGGCAAGCGAACAAATTCGGGCGCCCGATCATCACTTTCATCGACATTCCCGGCGCTTATCCCGGCGGGGCGGCAGAAGAGCGCGGACAAGCTGAAGCGATCGCCCGCAATTTGTATGAAATGGCCTCATTCACCGTGCCGATTATATGCGTAGTCATTGGCGAAGGCGGGAGCGGAGGCGCTCTGGCGCTCGGTGTGGGCAATCGAGTGTTGATGCTCGAAAATGCCATTTATTCGGTCAGCAGCCCGGAGGCTGCGGCTTCCATTATTTACAAAGACGCATCGCAGGCGCCTAAAGCTGCAGAAGCGATGAAAATTACAGCCGAGCATATTTATGAACTCGGCATCGCGGATGAAGTGATTCCAGAGCCGAGGGGCGGATCGCATAAAGATTTTCCAAAACAGGCAGAATTTATTCGTGAATCCATTCTCCGTCATTTGCAGGAATTGGAGAAGCTGAGCGGGGAACAATTAAGAGAAGATCGCTATCAAAAATTCCGCAAAATCGGAAAGTTCACGTTCGTTCAAAATCATTAGGAGGAAGTGCACCATGCGCAAAACGAAAATTGTATCTACCATTGGACCTGCCAGCGAATCGCCGGAAATGTTGAAACAGCTCATTCAAGCTGGCGTGAACGTCATTCGGTTGAATTTTTCCCACGGCGATTATGAAGAACACGGCAATCGGATCAGAAACGCGAGAAAAGTATGCGAAGAACTGAATACGCAAGTGGCGATCATGCTGGATACGAAAGGCCCTGAAATCCGTACAGGAGATCTGAAAGAGGAGTCCGTTGAATTAGTTCAAGATGAATATATTACATTGACGACTGAAGTCGTGGAAGGCGATGCGAATCGGATATCTGTCTTGTACGATGCCCTTCCTCAAGATGTTGAGATCGGCTCAACAATTTTGATCGATGACGGGCTGATTGCCCTCGAAGTAACGGAAAAAGACGAGACGAGCGTGCGCTGCCGCATCGTAAACGGCGGTACGATCAAGAGCCGACGCGGCGTTAATTTGCCGGGAGTGAAGATTTCATTGCCGGGCATTACGGAAAAGGACGCAAACGATATTATATTTGGAATCGAGCAGGGAGTCGATTACATCGCTGCTTCTTTCGTGCGCAAAGCGGAAGACGTGCTGGAAATCCGCGAACTGCTTGAAAAGCATAACGCATCGCACATCCAGATTATTTCGAAGATTGAAAACCAAGAAGGCGTTGAAAATCTAGACGAAATTTTGGAAGTTTCAGACGGTCTGATGGTTGCGCGCGGAGATCTGGGGGTTGAAATCCCGGCAGAAGAAGTTCCGCTCGTTCAAAAGATGATGATTGAAAAATGCAACCGCGCCGGCAAGCCGGTCATTACGGCGACGCAAATGCTGGATTCGATGCAGCGGAATCCTCGTCCGACTCGCGCGGAGGCAAGCGATGTGGCCAATGCCATCTTTGACGGCACGGATGCGATCATGTTGTCAGGCGAGACAGCGGCCGGAAAATATCCGGTGGAATCTGTGAAGACGATGGCAAGAATTGCGCTGAAAGCCGAGTCTGCTTTCAAACATAAAGAGATATTCTCGAAAATCAGCAAAACACAGATGAATACCGTAACAGAGTCGATCAGCCAAGCGGTGGCCAACGC
>CALKAN010000065.1 GCA_937983035.1 uncultured Paenibacillaceae bacterium
AACTGCTTCGCGATACGGACATGACGCTGGATCAAATCGCCAGTCATTGCGGATACGAAAACGGCTATTATTTAAGCAGAGTGTTTACGCAAACGATGGGCATGCGCCCTTCCAAGTTTCGTGAAAAGAACCGGATTTAATCTCAGCGCATCAACGCTTCCATAAAGGCTGCGATCAACCCGAAAGATGGGTGAGCGCTCCGCATGCTGATGCAGTCATCCCGAAAAACCGGTGAATGTTCCGCATACTGATGCGGTCAACCCAGAAAACGGATGAATGCTCCCCATGGTGATGCAGTCGTCCTGGAAAACCGGTGAATGTTTCGCATTACTGATGCGGTCAACCCGAAAATAGGAGAATGCTCCCCATGCTGATGCAAGATCGGACGCTTGATTAATCCTCCTTCAAATGCTCAATGCAATCATAGAGCATATATTCCCAGCCTGAACCGTTATAGGCAATCGTCGTGACAGATGTATTTCGCAGCTTGTTGCCGGTCGATTCATCCTGCATGATTTCTTTTAAAGTTTGTCCTAAAAAATATCCGTGCGTAACTACCAAAATTTTTTTGCCCGGAAACCTTTCCAACATCTCTTCGACAAATGCACGCCCGCGCGCTCTCATCGAAGCGTGGGTTTCCTGCCCCATGTCGAGCTGGTGCCAATTTGGCCCCCAGCGCGCAACTCTCTCTTCTTCCGTCGTATTCATAATTTTGCCCCGATCCATCTCCCGCAGACGCTCATCATAGAAATCAACCGGCTTCTGAATCGCTTCCGCGATGATGTCCGCTGTTTCACGCGCACGCCTTAAATCACTTGAAATAAAAACATCCCACGACTCTTTCGCGAGCCGTTCAGCCACCTTCGCCGCTTGTTTTCGTCCGGTTTCGTTCAACGGATTTTGCGAATGGCCTTGCGCCCGCTGCTCCAAATTATGATTCGTCTCTCCGTGTCTGACAAATGTAATCGTTGTTGAAGTGGTCATGCTGTTATCTCACCCTCACTCTCTTATTGCTTGATCCTAAATGATTTTGCCCTGATTAAAAAAACAATAAAATGAACGTATTGCCGCGACCGTTCACCAATTTCAAACACCAGCCGCTGCGGCAATGATGGACGATACCGACACAGTCTCTCCTTTTTCCGGGTAATAAGCTTTGACCCCGCGGGTGTTTTGCGATTGCGGAAACTTGCTGTGCAGCGTAATAACCGCTTTCGGAGAAATCCGCTCGATCAAATCTGCGATCGCATCTGGATGAGCATGGCCGCCATTGGATAAAGCTTGGCCCTCGATGTTATAAGCGTTCAAAAATTTCGCCACATCCTTATGGTTCAGTTTCACCGCATAATCCGACTGGATAAAATGAGACTTCGCTTTGCTGCTGCCGAGCGTTTCCAGCTCAATGATATGCGCCAAATCCGGGAATTTATAAAAATAGACGAACGCATCTTTATGTTCGGCCATTTCCTCAAGGGAAATAATATCATAAGGAATCTCCATTCCTTCTTGCACCGTCGCGTCAACGACGACAATTTGCTCCTTCAGCGCTGGATGGCCTTCCAAAATGCGCACTCCAGCTTCATTGGCTGCATGCCATATGAGCGCTTGGGAAGCTTCCATGACGACTTTGCGCCCTTGCTCGGCTGCAATCATGATCATATTCGCCATCCGTTCCAAGTCCCGCGGCGACATTTGCAAATACACCAAACCTTCTGCACCGCTTACAATATCAGAAAACCGTGAAAGCAGCTCATCTTCTGTCATTTGAACGGGAACTTCAGCAGCCGGATCTTCCTGCAGCCGGGTTCCTTCAGTGATCAGCACGTCAATCTGCTTCTCGCGGCACAATTCGATAAAGCGGTCGATCTTTTCCGGATGCTTTCCTTGGCGGCGCCAATCACACGTATACGCGATGGTGTGCGTGCCGTCATCAATAATGAGTCCTGAAGCGCCTGTTGCATTGTGATCCGTTTCCACCACTTGCATCGTAAATTCCCCTAAGTCAATGACGCTCAAATCATCGCACGGTTGAATCTTTGCTTTCGTATCTGCTGTATGTCCGCCTGCAACCATCCCTTTAAATAAAGCATAACTGTCATGATTTGTATACACTGGCAGGTTCGGATTCGCATAAGGAAGAAGCGCCATATGATCCGTATGCATATGACTGATAAACAAGCTGATCTGCTCATATTGAGGAAACTCCGCGTCCCCCCAAATGCTCCTCACCTTCGCCCAATTTAATCCTCTCATTTGCTCTTCGTCATAAAGTTCAAACAGCGGCGCGGTCATCCCGCTAAGCAAGTATTGGCGCAATTCACGCCCCGGCGTTGCCCCTACAGGATCATGCAAGGTCACCTGCTTGGGAAACAACAGGCTGCTGTGTTCCACGCCGAAATCAAACATGACGGCCTGCTTCTCTTTGCCGTAAAGCACCTGCACGCCGCCTGACTTGGCCACGCCTCCAAAAAAAGTCAATTTACCTTCCTGCACAGTCCATTCCTCCTGTCCATGTTTTTTCTTGCATTCATGCCTGCCGCTTTTAACACTGTCATCTTCATGCGCTGCCGCCAATTTTCATCGACCAAGCAGTACATGTTGTTAAATCCTGGTCGTTCTCATCTCTTGCAGCCGAATATCCAACCCATTTGACCTGCATGAAAATTTTCGGTGCACCGAACTCAGTGAGATCACGCTGCATATTTTTGCTTCTTGCTGTTTACTCTCTCATCATTCATCTTAAACTTTTTGCCCGCTGCTCGTACATGCAGGATTGTTTCATAAGAAATAGACTTTATTTCATGAATGTGATTTGAATCTAAAACGATAGAAAAACGCTTCATTCCGCTCCATTTCGTATCACGATCTTCATATTGCCTGAATTTATCCGTTCTATCATAATAGAGCATCTTTTAAATTGCGCCAAGACTTCTCGAAAATTTTCTTAAAGGTTATCAAGCATGTTGCGAGATCAATGTTCATTCATAGATTATCCAAAATGGAGCGGAGGAGACAACTACAATGTTAAAGAGATTATTCTCTTTTTTTGCAGGTGCATTTTTGCTGATGACCAGCGCCGCTTTCGGCGTCATCCTGGCAGTCGTCATTTACTTGGGAATCAGCGGACACGTGCTCTCTGCTTCATTCGAACCATTCGAATCATTCAAACAAGAAGGGACGGCGTCAGCAAATCCAGCAGACAATCGTCCAGAGCATGTTCCGCCGTACGAAGTGATCGACGCGTCAGCAGGCGCATCCATCGGATCCTATGATCAATTCAATGACGCATTCAAAGCGGCCGCCCAGATCGAAAACAGCAAAATTTACTATAAGCAGGAATTA
The DNA here is from genome assembly GCA_937983035.1 of uncultured Paenibacillaceae bacterium. GTDB lineage: Bacteria > Bacillota > Bacilli > Paenibacillales > CALAME01 > CALKAN01. Next base: position 3,343 of record CALKAN010000065.1, read on the forward strand.
GTCTGGGAATCCCATTACGATCTCCCGCAATCAACCTTCCTGTCCGGCGTCCCCTTAATCGGACAATTTCCTGAGCTTCCCCGCGGCTGTGAAGTGACCAGTTTGGCGATGCTGCTCAATTTTCACCAAATCGAAGCTGATAAAATGATTCTTGCGGAACAAATCGATAAAGTCATGTTTGAACAAAACGGCTTGCGCGGCAACCCCTATGAAGGTTTTGTCGGAAGCATGTATACTTACGATGAACCCGGGCTCGGTGTTTTTCACGGACCTGTCGCGAAGCTCGCCCAATCTTATGCAGGGGATCGGGTTGCTGATCTTACCGGCTCCTCGTTCGAAGACATCCTGTATCAAACAGCGATGGGACGCCCGGTTTGGGTCATCATTACTTCCACTTACAACGAAGTTCCTGCGCACAGATGGCAAACGTGGCAAACAGCCAGCGGTGAAATTGAGATTACTTATTCGCAGCACAGCGTAGTCATTACCGGATTCGATGAACATTACGTTTATTTCAACGATCCATTTTTGCGCAGCCAGCGAGCGCCTTTGAAAAATTTCAAAAAAGGATGGGAGCAGTACGGTTCCCAAGCCATAACGATATTTTAACTCGTCTTCTAAGCCATTTGCGATTTGTACAGATAGACCGGTCTTCAGCACAGGCCGGTCTTTTGCTTTTCCATTTTGAATTGTTTTGCATTCCCTTTGTCAGGCAGTTATAATGTAGTTGTCATTTACAGTCATTGTTTTCGTGCCAAGACAATCATTTTAAGCAAGGTAGGAATAGATGATGAGAACAAAACCTGTTTTCAGAGAAAAACGATTAAACGAAATGCTGCAACAGCTGCGCCGAGATATCAAAACGAACGTTTATGCGCCGGATACGTATTTGCCTTCAGAGAAAGTGTTAGCCAATCAATTTCAAGTGAGCACAAACTCCATTGCCAAAGCATTGGATATTTTGGAAAAAGAAGGGCTCGTTCAAAAAATTCATCGCGTCGGAACAAAAGTCGTCAAAAAAGAAACCGTTCATTTTGCCGTGCATGTGAATCTTTACAGGGATGCCAGTCTTGAACAAATTTTAGACGCATTTCACGAAGAACATCCCCGCATTCAAATCATTCCGCTGCCGCTGCCGGATGCGTATACGACGGTAACGATGAGCGATCTATTGACTGCCGGCCGCTTCGATGTCGTGATGATGGATCAAGTCCATTACAAAAACATCCAAGAAAACGGTCTCGTTTCCTTGTTAGAGCCTGTCGAAGCGAATCCGGACATTTACCCATTTTTGACAGACAATTTACAAATCGATCAGACGAATTATGTGGCGCCAATTTCTTTCTCACCGGTCATTCTTTGTTACAACAAAACGCATTTTCAAGAGGCAGGGCTGCAAGAACCGCACAGCGGATGGACATGGCCGGACTTGCTTCGGCACAGCGATCTGCTTTGCAAACCAGGAGAAAGATTCGGCATTTATTGCAATTTCCAAAGCTTGTACAACCGCTTGCCGGCTTTCTTATTCCAGAATAAAGTGACTCCCGGCGCAGCCAATGCTCCCTGCACTTTCGAACTGGATGAAATTATGAGCACGTATCAATTTTGCAGGGAATTTATGGAAACCAAGAGCGTCATGTCAAGCTTGGTCAATGAGAAAATGGCGCATGAACTTTTCCGTCAAGGCAAACTGTCCATCTTAGTCACGACTTATTACATGCTGAACGAATTCAAAGACAGCGACATCAGTTATGACATCACGCCGCTGCCTTTTTTTCACGAGCCGAGAACGCTGGTCATCTGGCAAGGTTTGTCGATTTATCGCAAATCGAGCGCATTAGATGCTGCTCGGAAATTCGTTTCTTTTTTTACTTCAGAAAAAGCGCAGCGCATCATCCGAACCCAAACGTTAACCATTCCGGCGTTAAGCACCGTTAAACCGATCGAACATCCTGAATCGTTAAATGTTCCGTCAAGATATCACTTATATCAGGAAATTACGCATTCATTTCGCTTTCTAAAAAATGTCACCCACTCTTTAAAAACGATCGACGTCATCCAGCAGCAAATGCTGTTTTACTCTTCCAGAACGAAATCCGAGGAAGAAGTTCGCAGCGAAATCGAACAAGCATTAATGTCTGAATGAAGTTTTACTGAATCATCTTCTTGGCTGCCAGATCGCATCTGTTCTTCATCTTCAAGCAGCAGCCCGCTGTAATCAGGCATATTCTATTATCTGATTGAAATTGACACTTTTTTTGATTCTAGTATACTCTAGTTGTCATGCAAAATTCAGGCAGAGAGTGCCGCGGGCTGCTGCGGCAGCTGGACATCCATCGACATTTGAATCTGTAATTTTCAAGAAGCGAGGTGAACGATCTTGCGCAGCGTTCCATTTCACGGAAAACAACATCGCCATGGTGCCTTATTTCGGCAGCCGTTTGACGCGCGCGGCCACACTAACGCAAGAAAATACATTAACGTTTGACTGGGATGTCGTATCCTATCCTGTTCACAGCGACAGGCCGGGGGTCGGTCCGATGTTTGACGCGCAAGTGTATTACGTTTCCAAAACGAGCGAGCATCCCGAAGAAGCATTCCGTGTGATTCACTATATGACAAGCAGTGAGGAAACGCAGACTTCCGTAGCCAAATCAGCCAAAGCGAGACCAAGCATTAACATGGACCAAGACACTTTAAACAGCATATTCGGCGCAGACTTCCCCGTTTTGAAAGAGAAAAATATTGCCGGCGTGTTCAAGACGACGCCAAGCCCGCGCAATATCGCAACAGAATACGATTCCATTGCAGGAGCAGCCATTCGCAGAGCTTTTTCTGATTATGTCCAAGGCACTGACGATGTCAACACCGTGCTCCGCATGGCAGAAGAGCAGGCCAATTTGGAGATTGAAGAGCTGAAGAAATCGAAATCAAATGGTTCATAAAATGCCTGAATCGGATCGATTCTAACAATCTCGTCTCACAGATGGACCATAAAACTTTTTTGATCCAGTAAATAGACGAAAAACGATATTTCATCGTGTTAATCGGAGATTTTAAAAACGAAACTTAGAAATAGAGACAAACCGCTGCATCTGATGGGGAAATCTGAAAAGGAGTCTTGCATGATTGAAGCGCTGCCCGTCACGAAATTGAGAGGACTGCACCTGGTGTTGTCCTGCGCCGGGCAGCGCTATTCATTGCTTGCGGCCATGCCTGCAAAGCTAATGAAATCGTCGGTTAGATGCTAATGCTTGACTTTTCCGATTCCGTCACATGAATCTGTACTGCATTTGCTGAAATAACAGCGGGTCCATGAAATTTTACTCCGTCAATCGAATCGAATCAATGTGCACGAAACCAGACCTGGCGCTGTGAACAGGGTCGATGCGAAGCCGTTCAATCCGGCCCTGCCAATGGGGATTGCTGCTCATGTCAATTACATACTCCGTCACATGTTCATCCATCGGTTCAATGTCATAGAAGACAACCTTTTCCCCGTCAAAGTTCGGATCGGCATCCGTCACAAAAAATACGTTCGCGCGGTGATCATCCGTTTCGTTGCGTTTGCGTATGATCAATGTTTTATAACGATCTGCATCAATGTCGAGCAAATGAGGGGATAAAATCCCGGGATCTGAGCCCGTTACTTCCAAATGCAGCATTCCGTCCGATACTTCAAGTTTGACCGATTTCCTCGTTCTCCATCCTTCCGCATCTGTCCCGTTGTTAAACTGCCAATCATAATGATGCACGCCGCCATCATCATCACAATCTTGACAATTCCACCGATCTAACAAAGCTTGCACTTCCGCCTCCAGCGCTTCTTTCGCTGCTGTTGACATCTGGGACGTTCTTTCCGCGCGCTCAAAATGCTTGAACAGATCTTCCACATGCTTGGCTGCTTGCGCATCTTTCCCTTCAGATTTCATTTTCTCCGCCGCATTCAATTTGTTTTCCAACAAACTCAAGAGGGAATGGCTCACTTCATCCAACTTTGCATATTTCAAGGCCAGTTTCCAAATCGAGTCCGGGCTTGCCCCGATGACATCCGCGCCATGCGTCAGCATCAACGTCCAGCCGAACGTTTCGACGTCGAACTCCAATCTGCCGCTGCCTTCCAGCACTTGGCGAATTTGAGCATTATACGGATAATGATGATAAGCTATTTCGTACAATGGCAATAAGCCGTAATCAATCGCGTCATTGCGGTAATAACCGCCGCGGCTGTCGGCATTGCCGCTGATCAGAAATTCCGAATAAAACGTAAACGGCAGCTCCAAATTTTGCCCCTTATTCCCGGTATATTCATACCAATCGACAGGATAACCGTTGTTGAATATAAACATCCCGTTCCAGTGCCCGTTTCCCATGCAGGTAAAAATCGATGATCAC